>JASHVM010000366.1:0-7008 GCA_030044595.1 Streptosporangiaceae bacterium | reverse complement strand
ATGCCGCGCAGCGCGGACCTGGCGGCGCGGACGTCCGACACCGGCAGCAGCGCCTGCGCCTGGTCAAGCAGCTGCTGCTTGGCCTCGGCGTGCTCGCGCAGCGCGGCGTCCTTGGCGGAGAACACCTCGGCACGGGCGGTGAAGAACTTGTCCTGGGCGGCCCTGAACCGCTTCCACAGTTCGGCTTCGGCCTCCCGATCCGCCCGTCCGGCCGCCTTCCACTGGCGCATCAGCTCACGGAACGCGCTGGTGGTCGGTCCCCAATCGGTCGATCCCGACAGCGCCTCGGCATCGGCGCACAGCTTCTCCTTGCGCGCCTTGACGTCCTCCCGTTCGGCTTCCAAGGTGGCGAAGTAGGCCTTGCGCCGCTTGGTGAACGCGTTCCTGGCCGCGGACAGGCGCTTCCACATGACCGCCTCGGCGGCCCGGTCGGCGTGCGGGGCCGCCTTCCATTCCTCGAGCAGCTCGCGCATCCGCTCGCCGCTGCTCTTCCAGTGGGTCGCCTCGGCCGCGATCTGCTCCGCCTCGGCGACGATCCGCTCCTTGATCTGCTTGGCCTGCTCGCGGGCCTGCTCCCGGGCCGCCCTGGCCTCCTCGCGACGGTGGCCGACGTCCTCGGTCAGGCGCTCGAGGCGCGCACGGAGCCCGTCGAGATCGCCGAGCGCGTTGGCCTCGGAGATGTTGTGGAGCAGGCGCTGGACGCTGGCCGCGGCCAGGCCGGGCGCCATGTCGGTCGCGACTATCCGCTGCTCGAGCAGGACCACCTCGGTCTCGAGTGCCTCGTACTTGCGCTGGAAGAAGGCGAGCGCTTCCTCCGGGCTCCCCGCCTGCCACGAGCCGATCACCCGCTCGCCGTCGGCGGTACGGACATAAACCGTCCCGTCGACGTCTACCCGGCCCCACGGATGGTAGGCGGTGGTCACGGCGAACCTCCTGCTTGGTCTTGCTCGTGTCAGGTTTTCTTTATCGTCACACTGTCAATGATGACCTTCTTCTTGGGCACGCCGCCGCCTCCATCTGCCTGCGGGTATTGACACGAGTATCCATCCTTGGCCACATTCTGGACGACATCGAGTCCAGATGAAACCGTGGCGAAGGGCGTATACGAGGCCGTCAGGTCGGGACTGTCCTTGTACACGATGAAAAACTGACTGCCGTTGGTGGTCGCGCTGTCGTTGGCCATCGCGACCGTTCCCGCTGTGTATTTCGCGTCTTTGAGGTTCTCGCTGGCGAACTCATAACCAGGCGTCCCGGTGCCCACCTTGCTGGTGGAACTGCAGGTGAGCTTGGTCGTAGAGGTCGCGTAAGGGTCACCGCACTGCAGCACGTAAAACTCGCTTGTCACCATCCGGTGACACTGGGTGTTGTCGAAGTAGCCCGCCTCGGCCAGGTGGACGAAGGAGTTGACGGTGCAGGTCGCCTTGCTGTTGAGCAGGTTGAAGGTGATCTTGCCCAGGTTGGTGTTGATCGTCGCCTGGTAGCTGGCCGTGTAGTCCGGCGCAGACGGCGGGAAGCTCACCTTGCGCGCCACCGGGGTGGCCTTGGTGTAGGTGCAGTGATGCGCGGGCTCGGCCACGGCCGCGGCCGACGCCGACGCGCTCGGTGACTTGCTGTCCGACGCCGACGCGCTCTTGCCGCTACCGCCGGGGAGGAACACCACCAGCAGCGCGGCGATCAGGCCCGCGACGGCGACCGCGCCGATCCCGGTGACCCAGCGGTTGCGGACCCGGCGCCGTCTTTCCGCCCGTTGCTCCTGCTGGCGGCGGTACCTTTCCCTGGCCTGCCTGCGCTGGCGATCGTTCTTACCCGCCACCGGTCGTGTCCTCCTTGGCCTGTCGATATCTCACTACCGCTGGTATTCACGGGAGGCAGGCCAACGAACCCGGTATACCTCTGATCTCGAACATGCGCATTGCCGGCCCCAGGAGGCGCCTCCCGGAAGCCCCGGCAAAGTTCGCGATCGCTCGCGAATCTACCTGCATCGTGCCGGGATCGGTACCCTTCGTTATCGGTTCGCGGCCATGCCGGTCCCTCGGTAGCCTGAGACACCGTACCGTCAGAAAGGACGATTGTGCTCGTCGCCGGGTTCCCAGCAGGCGCATTCGCCGCCAACTGTTATGTTGTCGCGACCGCGCCCGGCGAGCAGTGCGTAATCATCGATCCGGGCCAGGACGCCGAACCCGGAATCGAGGACATCCTCGCTGAGCACCGGCTCAGCCCGGCCGCCGTCCTGCTCACGCACGGTCACATCGATCACGTGTGGTCCGTCGCCCCGGTCTGCGACGCCAAAGGCATCCCCGCCTACATCCATCCCGCCGATCGCGCATTGCTCAGCGACCCGGCCAAGGGTTTCTCGCTGGGGATAGGACAGGAACTGTTCGGCGGCCTGAAATTCACCGAGCCGGATGACGTGAAAGACCTGTCCGATGGGATGAAGCTGAGCCTAGTGGGGCTCGAGATCATCGTGGACCACGCACCGGGTCACACCGAAGGCTCGGTGACATTCCGGATGCCGCTCGAGGCTCCCGCCGCCGCAGCGGAAGAGCCGATCACGGTGCCAAGCAAAAGCGAAATGGACGCAGCCGGCATCTTGTTTTCGGGCGACCTGCTGTTTGCCGGGTCGATCGGCCGGACCGACCTGCCCGGCGGAGACTATCCGACGATCCTGCGCAGCCTGGCGCGGGTCTGCCTGACCCTGCCGGACGAGACCGTGGTGCTGTCCGGGCACGGGCCGCGGACGACGATCGGCGCCGAGCGCCGGAGCAATCCGTTCCTGGCCGGCCTGGAACCCTCAGGCCCCTCCACGCCTGCCGCCCGGCCGGCTCGGGGCCGGCCCAAGGGGCTGTGATTCGCGGATGAAGGAAAGGGGCAGTGCTCGATGATCCGCACCCACGAGGCGGGAACGCTCCGGGCGTCGCACGCGGGAGAGTACGTGGTGCTGGCCGGCTGGGTGGCGCGGCGCCGGGACCACGGCGGCGTGGTCTTCATCGACCTGCGGGACGCGAGCGGCGTGGCCCAGGTCGTCTGGCGCGGCGAGGAGGCGGTCGCGCACGAGCTGAGGGCCGAGTTCTGCGTGCTGGTGACCGGGCGCGTGCGGCTCCGGCCGGCCGGGAACGAGAACCCGGAGCTGCCCACCGGCGAGATCGAGGTGGTCGCGGACGAGGTGGAGGTGCTCAGCGAGGCCGAGCCGCTGCCGTTTCCCGTCGAAGGGTCCGCGGAAGTCAGCGAGGACATCCGGCTCAAGTACCGCTACCTCGATATCAGGCGGGAGAACACCGCGCGGGCGCTGCGGATCCGGTCTCAGGCCGCCTACCTGCTGTACGAGGTGATGCGCGAGCACAGGTTCGTCAACGTGGAGACGCCCGACCTGACCAGGTCCACCCCGGAAGGCGCGCGCGACTTCCTGGTCCCGGTGCGACTTCAGCCGGGCCGCTGGTACGCGCTGCCGCAGTCGCCGCAGCTCTTTAAGCAGCTGCTCATGGTCGGCGGGATCGAGCGCTACTACCAGCTGGCCCGGTGCTTCCGGGACGAGGACTTCCGCAAGGACAGGCAGCCGGAGTTCACCCAGATCGACATCGAGATGTCCTTCGTTACCCGGCAGGACGTCATCGACGTCGCCGAGGAGGTGGTGGCGCGGCTCTGGTGGGAGCTGACGGGCTACGAGGTGCCCAGGCCGCTGACCCGGATGACCTACGCGGACGCGATGGCCCGGTACGGCTCGGACAAGCCGGACCTGCGGTTCTCGTGCGAGCTCAGCGACCTGACGGAGTACTTCGCGGCGACCGAGTTCCGGATCTTCCAGGCGCCGTACGTCGGTGCCGTGGTCATGCCCGGCGGGGCGTCGCAGTCGCGGCGGGAGCTGGACGGGTGGCAGGAGTGGGCGCGGTCCCGCGGCGCCCGGGGGCTCGCCTACGCGCTGATCGGCGCCTCCGGCGAGGTATCCGGCCCGGTGGCCAGGAACCTGTCGGACGCGGAGAGGTCCGGTCTGGCCGCCGCGGTCGGCGCCGAACCGGGCGACTGCGTGTTCTTCGCGGCCGGCCCGGCCCCGGCCGCGCGGGAACTGCTCGGCGCGGTACGGCTGGAGATCGGCCGCCGGTGCGGCCTGATCGACGAGGCGGCCTGGTCGTTCCTGTGGGTCGTCGACGCGCCGATGTTCGAGGAGGACGGATCCGGCGGCTGGACCTCAGTGCACCACCCGTTCACCGCACCGCTGCCCGAGTGGGCGGACAAGTTCGCCGTCGATCCGGGCGGCGCGCTGGCCGACGCCTACGACATCGTCTGCAACGGGTACGAAATCGGCGGCGGGTCGATCCGTATCTACAAGTCCTCGACGCAGCAGGCCGTATTCGACGTGATCGGCCTTTCCCCCGCCGAGGCGCGGTCGCAGTTCGGCTTCCTGCTCGACGCGTTCAAGTACGGGCCGCCGCCGCACGGTGGCATCGCGTTCGGCTGGGACCGGGTCTGCATGCTGCTCGCGGGCGCCGCCACGATCCGCGACGTGATCGCGTTCCCCAAGGCCGCCTCGGGGCTGGATCCGCTGACCGGCGCGCCCACCCCCATCACCCCCGAGCAGCGCCGCGAAGCCGGCATCGACGTCGTACCCGGCGACGATTCGGGCCGTTAGCGCCCGGGGGGTGCGGCTACCCGCCAGCCGTCGACGGGAGGTGGCGGTCCGTAGCCGGGAGTATGGTCGGAACGTGGGCAGTACGGAAGGGGGAGACGCCGCAAGCCTGTTCGATGAGGCGGAGCAGGAGGCGGCTCAGGCCGCCGCGCCGCTGGCGGTCCGGATGCGCCCGCGCACCCTGGACGAGGTGATCGGGCAGCGCCACCTGACCGGCGAGGGCACGCCATTCCGCAAGCTGATCGACAACGATGCGCCGATGTCACTGCTGCTGTGGGGCCCTGCCGGCACCGGCAAGACGACGCTGGCCTACGTGGTCAGCCAGGTCACCAGGCGGCGCTTCGTGGAGCTGTCGGCGGTGAGCGCCGGGGTCAAGGACGTGCGGGCGGCCGTCGACGCGGCCCGCCGCACGCTCGGCCTGAGCGGCACCCAGACCGTGCTGTTCATCGATGAAGTACACAGGTTCAGCAAGGCGCAGCAGGACGCGCTGCTGCCGGCGGTGGAGAACCGCTGGGTGTCGTTTATCGGCGCAACCACGGAGAACCCCTTCTTCTCCGTCGTGTCACCGCTGCTCTCCCGTTCGCTGCTGCTGACCCTGCAGCCGCTGTCCGACGACGACGTGCGCGAAGTCGTCCACCGCGCGCTGGCCGATCCTCGCGGGCTCGGCGGCCGCGTCGCGCTCGACGACGAGGCCGCCGATCACCTGGTCCGGCTGGCGGGCGGCGACGCGCGGCGGGCGCTCACCTACCTGGAGGCCGCCGCGCTCGGCCTGCCCGCCGGCGGCCAGATCGACGTCGCGACGCTCGAACGCGCGGTGGACCGGGCCGCGCTGCGCTACGACCGTGACGGTGACCAGCACTACGACGTGATCAGCGCGTTCATCAAATCCATGCGCGGCAGCGACGTCGACGCGGCCCTGCACTACCTGGCCAGGATGATCGCCGCGGGGGAGGACCCGCGGTTCATCGCCCGGCGGCTGATCGTGCACGCCAGCGAGGACGTCGGCATGGCCGACCCCACGGCGCTGCAGACCGCGGTCGCCGCGGCGCAGGCGGTCGAGTTCGTCGGGCTGCCCGAGGCCAGGATCAACCTCGCCCAGGCCGTGATCCACATATCGCTGGCCCCCAAATCCAACGCGGTGGTCAAGGCGATCGGCGCGGCCGACGCGGACGTGCGAGCGGGGCTAGTGGGCGCAGTGCCCGCGCACCTGCGCGATGCGCACTATCCTGGGGCGGGCAAGGTCGGCCACGGTGAGGGCTACCTGTACCCGCACGACTTCGATGACGGCATCGTCGCGCAGCGCTACGCACCCGATCCGGTGGCGGACCGCACGTACTACGAGCCGTCGGGACACGGCCTGGAAGCCCGCGTCGCCGACCGCGCCGGGCGGATCCGGGCCATCCTGAAGAAAACGGACAAGGAGCAGCCATGACGCGGACGGGGCAGTCATGATGGCGGCGCGGTCATGAACGCGGCGGACATAGCCGCTCTGATCGCCGCCGTCTTCTGGGCACTGCTGGTGTGCGCCGGCGTCTTCGTCCTGGTCAGGCTGGGCCGACTGCTGTCCGAGTCCAGTCGCCTGGTCGCCGACCTGCGCGAGCGGGGGGACGTGCTGCTGCAGCGCGCGCAGGCCGCGGTCGACGGGGCGCAGGCCGCGGTGGACCGGGCCGGAAAGCAGCTCGACCGTACCGAAACCGTCACGGCCAGCATGGATGAGCTGGAGGCCGGGATGACCGAACTCGCCGGGCAGGTGACGGCGCTGGCCGGCCTCGGCCGCACGATCGCCGACGGCCCGGTGGGCCGGGTGGGCGCGGTGGCCTACGGCGTCCGGCACGCCGTGAACCTGCGCCGGACCGCCCGGCCCGCGGTTCCCGGCCGCGTGGTGGAACGCGGCGCGCTGGCCCGGGAGGCGCGGAGATGATCCGCCGTGGGTTCTGGCTCGCCGCCGGAGCGGCAGCCGGCATCTACGGCTACCGGCGGGTCTCCGCTCTCGGCCGGCGCGTGTCCAGCACGCTGAACCTCACCGGGCCCGGCGACCCGGTCGGGCGCACCCGCCGCGGAGCGGTCGCCTTGGCCGGGGAAACCATCCGGTTCACCCGTGATGTGCGCGAAGGCATGGAGCAATATAGGCTTGCGCATTCCGCGCCCGAAGGTTCTACCCTCGGAGCACGAGGGCTGGAGCCAGCCAGGGGCCTCAGCGCTGACCACGACCCACAACCCGAGGATGGCCGCTAATGGAGTCGGCAGAGATCGCCCGCCGCTTCCTTGCCTATTTCAAACAGCAGGGGCACACCATCGTGCCGTCGGCCTCCCTGGTTGCCGATGATCCCACGGTCCTGTTCGTCATCGCCGGCATGCAGCCGTTCAAGCCCTACCTGCTCGGCCAG
>JASHVM010000033.1:0-2959 GCA_030044595.1 Streptosporangiaceae bacterium | reverse complement strand
ATGCCGACGCGATATTGATGACCCGGCCCCAGCCGCGTCCGTGCATGAGCGGCAGGAACGCCTTGCACATGAGCATCGGCCCGTTCAGGTCGATGGTCATGACACGCTGCCAGAGGTCGAAGTCGAGATCATCCCACGTCGCGCCTTCGAAGGTCCCGGCGTTGTTGACCAGGATGTCGACGTGCCCTAGCACCTCGGCGACCCGTTTGCTGGCTGCTTCGATCGAAGACCGTGCGCTGACATCGAGCGTGACCGGAACCGCATCGTGGCCCGTGCCGGCGATGAGGGTGATCGTCTCACTGGCGTCGCTGCGGTCCCCGAGAACGACGCGTGCTCCGCGTTCGGCGAGACCCACGGCTATGGCCTGGCCGATGCCCCGGGAGGTTCCAGTGACCAGCGCAACCCGTCCGGCATGGGGTTCAAGGGTGTTGTTTGCTGGCATGTGGCTTGTCCTTTCTGCGCTGGCGAGCCAATCGGCGGCATGAGGCTGCCGGTCATGGCCGGTACTTCTATTCAGGACATGTGCTTGGCGAACCAGTCGAGCGTCGGCTCGGGATGGCGCTGGAACTCCAGGTATCCGTCCCAGCGGCGCTTGGTGCCGTAATCCACCGGAGTTGCTTGTCGGCGACGGGGATGTTGTCGAACATCGCCTAGACGTCGCCGGGCTCGGCCAGCACGTCGTCGTGCACCTGGCAGAGGAAGGTAGGCACGCGGACGTTCCGGGCCCAGTCCTGGAGCCCGCCGCGCGAATCCGATGCTCGTCTGCGGGACAATGCGCTGCTCGAGGTCGTCGATACGGTCGGCCGGTACTCCTAGCCGGGCCAGCCGCCGGGCGACGATGGTCTTCATGGTGACCGGCTGGGACCCGACCAGGCAGCGGATACCGTCGAAGACCTCAGGGAACTGGGTCATCGCGGCGAAGGTGGAACTGTAGCCCAGGTAGCGGCTGAACAGGCCGGTCGTCATGTCACGCGTCTCAGGCCGGCTGGCGGTCGGGCAGTTCAGGGACGGAAAGGGCTTCTTCAAGGGCGATGTATTTCATCTGGTTATCTGTCCTTCATCAGCGGGAACGAGCTGCGTCGGCCGCCGCGCCGTGGTCAGGCCAGGACGGCCGGCTTGAGGACTTCCTCGCACCACTGGCGGAAGCTGGTCGGAGTGGTGGACTCCGGGGTGCGCGGCTCGGCGTTATCTAGGCCCTGGTCCTTGGCGATCATCATGTCGGTCGTGGCCTGGGCCATCGCGTCGGACATTCCGGCTGAGGTCAGCCTGTCCTTGAGGGCCTGGCCGGGAATCTGCTGGTAGCGCACGGGCTGGCCGAGTACCTCGGACATGATCTGCGCCATGTCGTTGAACGACAGGTCCTCTGGGCCGAGGACGGCGACGTGGCCGTTCCCGCTCCAGGACCCATCGAGCAGGAGCCGGGCGGCGGTGGCGGCGATGTCGCGGGTGGCGCAGGTCGGGAGCTTGCGGTCGCCGGAGACCGGCGTGGCGATCACGCCGCGGTCCTTGATCGCCGGCACCTGCCGCAGCAGGTTGTCCATGAACGAGGGCATGGTCAGCGCCCGGTAGTTCACGCCGCTCGTGGCGATCAGGTCGTCCATCGCCAGTGAAGCGGTCACCAGGCCGGCGTGCCCGGCGACGGCCGTCCCGCGGCCCAGGGCCGAGATCCCGACTATCCGCTGGACCCCGTGGCGCTTGAGGGCGTCGCACGCGGGGCGGGTGAAGTCCACATAGGCGACCTCGGCACTGTCCGCGTGCGGGTCCGGGGGAACCAGCCAGAATACGGCGTTCGCGCCTGCGAAGGCCTGGTCGACGACGTCGATGTCGCCGTGCGACCCTTGGACGGCCTCGACGCGCTCGCGTACTTCCGGGGGGAGACGGGAAGGGTCACGTACGATCACGCGGATCGGCTGGCCGCTGGCGAGAACGTTGCCCAGGACCTGGCGTCCGATCAGGCCGGTGGGCGAGGTGATGACGATCATGTGGCTCTCCTCGATAACTGAATCGACGCGGCTGTCTGGCTGCTGCGAGGGGGCTCAGGTGAGCATCCCGGGCGGATCGTGTCCAGGTCGGTGATGTCTATATCTTCGACCGTCGCGGTCAACTGCATGACCGGGCATCACATCATCCATACGATTTGCGTCCCGCGATCACCTTCTGGCGCGGCCGGCTCCGCTGGTCCGGCACCGGGACGATGGCGTCACGCCTGAACGGGAAGGGTCGGTCTTCCGCCGCCCGGCGGCGTGCGATGATCTTGCCGTGCGGCCTGCTGAGGGGTCGGGTGTCCCGCCCGGTCGGAACGCGCACTCTGGTGCGGCCGAGATTGTTTCCCGACCGCGGCTGTCCGAGCGGCTGGCTGCCGGGCAACGCGTGACCGTGGTCTCGGCGCCGCCGGGGAGCGGCAAGACGGTCCTGCTGCGGTCGTGGATTGCTCAGGCGGGCCTGGTGGAGAGCGTCGCGTGGGTGTCGGCGGGGGGCGACGAGCGCGATCCGCTGCGGTTCTGGCTGTCGGTGCTGGGCGCGCTGCGCCAGACGACACCGGGGTCGGTGCTGGTGCGGGAGTTGACGGCGGCGCCCGACCTGGATGGGTGGGCTATCGCCGAGCGGCTGCTGAAGGACCTGGTGCCGCTGCGGGACCGGATCTGGCTGGTCATCGATGACGTGCACGAACTGGGCTCGGGGGAGGCGCGGCGCCAGTTGGAGCTGCTGGTCATGCGCGCGCCGCAAGAGCTGCGGTTCGTGCTGGCGACCCGGCATGACCTGCGGCTGGGCCTGCATCGGCTCCGGCTGGAAGGGGAGCTGACCGAGATCCGCGAGCCCGACCTGCGGTTCACCGTCGATGAAGCGCGAACGCTAGTGAGCGCGGCCGGGGTGGCGCTGTCCGAACCGGCGCTGGCGCTGCTGCATGAGCGGACCGAGGGGTGGGCGGCCGGGCTGCGGCTGGCGGCGCTGTCGCTGG
>JASHVM010000365.1:0-14949 GCA_030044595.1 Streptosporangiaceae bacterium | reverse complement strand
AACGCGACGCCGGTGACCAGCGGCGAGTAGCCGAGCGTCAGCTGCAGGTAGTAGGTCAGGAACAAGAAGGTCCCGAACAGGCCGGCTCCGACGATGAGCATCGACAGGTACGCGCCGCCGCGGTTGCGATCGAGCACCACGCGGGGCGGCAGCAGCGGGTGGGCCGCCCGGCCCTGCCAGGCCGCGAACCCGACGAGCAGGATCACGCCGGTGGCGATGAAGCCGTAGGTGGACGGGGTGCGCCAGCTGTGCGAGGCCGCGTTGGAGAACCCGTAGACCAGGCAGAACACGGCGGCCGAGACCAGCAGCACGCCGGGGATGTCCAGCTGAGGCCTGGCCCGGGACGGCTGCCGCCGCAGCAGCATCACGCCGCCGGTGAAGGCCACCCCGGCGAAGATCAGGTTCACGTACAGCGTCCACCGCCAGGACAGGTACTGGGTCAGCGCGCCGCCCAGCAGCAGGCCGATCGCGCCGCCCGCTACGGCGATCGCCCCGAAGACGCCGAATGCCTTGCCGCGCTCCTTCGGCTCGGTGAACGTAGTGGTCAGCAGGGACAGCGCGGAGGGCACCAGCAGCGCGGCGAACGCCCCCTGGCAGGCCCGCGCGGTCACCAGCATGGTGAAGTTGACCGAGGCGCCGCCGATGGCCGAGACGCCGGCGAAGCCGACCAGCCCGGTCAGGAACGTGGTCTTACGGCCGAGCAGGTCGGCCAGTCGGCCGCCGAGTAGGAGCAGGCTGCCGAAGGCCAGGGTGTAGGCGGTGACCACCCACTGCCGGTCGACTGTGGTGAAGTGCAGTGCCCGCTGGGCCGACGGCAGCGCGATGTTCATCACCGTGAGGTCCAGGACGACCATCAGCTGCGCGATGCCGATCACACCCAAGATCAGCCAGCGCCGTCGGCCCAGGCCGCCGCTAACAGAAGTGTCAGCAGACATGAGAATCACCACTTCCTCCACTGTTGTTACCGCGCCTCGCCGAGGCCTCCGTGACGGCGATGTCGAAAGCTGTTCAGGGGTCCATCGGCCGTCGGGATGACGTCGGCGCATGTGGTCCGCCGCGTACAGGGCCGCATTGCCGGTATAGAGCCAGGCTGGCGGGCGTCGAGGTGAGCAGGCATCACCTAATTTCAGTGATTGAGCCCGCACGCCGATCGGCGGGCGCGCTGGGCCCAGGCGTCCGCGCCGAGGCCGAGCGCGTCGAGGTGTCCCTGGCGGCGCGCAGCGGCGCGCGGGCTAAGGTCGCGGTGTATGCTGGCGGCATCGGCGCAGGAGGGCGCCGCCGGGTTCGCGGGCAGGACCTGAGTCCACCTCCACAGCTTCCGGCAGTAGGTCGTGTTTTCCCGGCAGGATCGTCTTCGCATCGCGCCCGAACGCGAGCCCGGGCGGCAAGGAGACGTCATGCCCGAGCTTCCCGACCGACCCGATCTCGCTCAGCTCCGCCGTCAGGCGCGGGAGCTGCTTCGCGCGGCGGTAAAAGGCGACCCTACCGCTGCCGCCAGGCTTAGTGCCGTGTCTGAACGGGTCACGCTGTCAGCGGCCCAGCTAGCCGTGGCCCGCGAATACGGCTACCGAAGCTGGCCCGTGCTGAAAGCCGAAGCAGAACATCGCCGCCGGCTGTCCCAGGCGGCCATAAGCGTCCCATTGCCCGGCGCAGATGAGCAAGGCTCGCAAGATGCACCGGGACGACAGTGGTCCTTCCGCGAAGCTGACGCCATCACCACCTCTGTCGGTGTCCTGTCTCCAGAAGCACTGGTCGTCGGCGCTGATCACGCCCTCCTGCGTGCGTCTTTGATGCCCTCGGAGAACCGGCAGCTCACCGCGGCCAGGCCGAGCCGGTTGCCAGTATCCCTAACGTTGTTCACCCGCCGGGCCCGGCGCAAGCTATCTCAGCAAGCCCGGCGCAGAAACGCCGATGCAGCCGTGGCGACGATAAGGGACCTCGCTCAATCCGGTGACATCGCCGTCGCCGACGACCGCGGAGTAAGGTACGCCCTTCGTCCCGCGGGAATGTCGGCCAAGGTGGGTACGCCGGAAAGGCCGGCTGAGCCCATGTCCGTCCGCCTATGGCTCGACCCAGTTCCCGGTCGGCAAGTCGCCTGGATTGAGATACACGGCAGAGACTCTTCGCGCCGTTCCCGCGCCGTACCCGACGAGACGGGCTAGCGGCCGGTGATCACCGAGCTCGGCGCAGGTCCGGGGATGGCCCGAGGACCGCATGACACCACCCTCGTCACCGCGCGCAGGCCGGACCGTCGGGTGCGATCGCAGCAGCTGATCCCACGAACGTCAGTGTCAACTCTCCGGCACACTGCCTGGCGGCTGAGACTGGTCCGCAGCGCCCGAATCACCCAAGGCGGCCCGCACCTCATCCTGCTCCTGCACCGAGAGATCTGAGCGGATCAACTCCACACCCTGTCCCTCGAACGCCTTCGCGAAGGCGTCGACCGCCGCTTCGGGAGTCAGCAGGACAAGCACCGAGGTTCCCGGCGTCATGTCCTCCCTGGCCGCGTCGACCATCGAGCTGTCGATGCCAGCATGGGTGAACTTATGCATGAGTGAGGAAACCTTGCTACCCTCCTCTGTCACGTGCTCGAGCACCGTTGGCTCCGCGGCGTACTGCGGCCAGCGGATAACGGTGACATCTTGCACCTCGACGAGCTTCCCGGCCTCCAGCTGCTTGAGCTTGAGGACTGCCTCATCGGCCCCTTCGGTGCCGATGAACCGCCATGCCGTTGTTGGCATCGATTCCACTTCCTCCCGGCCAGTTAGTTCCGGTCGCGCCATAGGCCAATCGGGAGCAGGCAGGTCAACCAGTACTCCATACGCATGCTGAACTGCCTGATTGCTTATAGGCTAACCGACCTATACATTCGTTGGCCACGCCTTGTTCGTCCGTCTTGCCGGCGGTGTGGGCACCGCGGCGGCAACAACTAGGGTGCGGTAGCGTCGGCGCATGATCAGGCATGTGGCGCTGTTCCGGTGGGCCGGGGAGGCAACCGAGGAGCAGAAGCGGCGCGTCGCCGCCGAGATCGCCCGGCTGCCCTCGCTCGTGCCGTCTTTGCTGGCCTTTCACATCGGATCGGACTTGGGCATCAACCCTGGCACCTTCGACTTTGCGGTGACGGCTGATTTCAATGACGTCGACGGGTACCTGGCCTACCGGACCATCCGGAACACCAGGCGATGATCGGCCAATTCGTTGTGCCGATTGCCGCTCAGCGGGTCGCGGTCCAGTACGAGTTCTAGGCGCTGCCGGCTCCCGGGCAGAAGGCCGCCAAGAGGCCGGCCTGGTTCATACCCGCAGAGATTGACGGCCTCGGCGGGAGGGTCCAGGTCAGTCTTCGTCGCCGCGGACAGGGCCTACAGCAGCGCGCTGACCATCTTGCTCGCGGGGCAGCCCGATACACCGGCTCGATGACCTGCACCAGAGCCAGCTCGGCGTCTGGCATCACGCTGACGGTACTCGCCATCGCAGACACCGCAAAGAGCGTGACGCCCGTCGGCGTGCAGCTCGTGAAATATACGCTGCGTTCGCTCCACGGCGCTGGCGGGCCGGCCCTGGGGACCTGGCGGCGCCGTCATTTCATGCCTGGCGCCGTCATGCGTTCTGGTCATGTTCTCTCTCCTTATCAGCGGGCTGGCCTGATTGCCGGTGTTTAGCCTGCCCGATCGCGATGTGGGCGGTCTGTCATCTGGCCGACACAACGGTCGGCTTGCCGGCACTGGCAATGCGCCAGGGGCCTGGCCAGTCGCCCGGGTCTGGACCTGGGTCCATCAGCAGCCGGCGCGGTGCCGTTCACGCGGGCGACCTGATCGCGCTCCTTCAGGGATGGCACAAACCTGCATAGCTATGACCCGAAGATCGCAAGGACCGACGCGTTATGCAGCAGACGAAGAGCGGTTCGCTGAACGCCGGATCACCGCATTCAATATTGCATCGGTCACGAATCCTTTGTCCTCTCCAGAGAGCCTGACTAAGGTACTGAGCATTCCAGGCTGCCGCGGCCTGCAGAAATGGGTAGTTCCGGGGTCAGCCGCGCCCTATTGAGGCGTCAGGCATTGGCAACTCCTGGTTCGTCCGAAGGACGTTCACCGAAGCTAACCCGACCTCACCGCAGCCGCTTCCTCGCCGCGCGATGATCGGAGCCGGGCGGGTCTATGCGACGCTTTACTGGAGCGACTCGCTGATGGTTATGGCGGGAGGAGCGGTGCAGATCGCGATCCTTGGAGCCGGCCAGGTCGGCTCGACACTAGGCCGGCTCTGGCACGCCGCAGGGCACGACGTCACGTTCGCGGCGCGGGACGCCGCCGGGCCGCGGGCGCGGGCGGCGGAACTGGGGAAGCGCGCGCACGCGGCCTCGGTCGCCGACGCCGTGGCGGGCGCCGGCGTGGTGCTGGTGGCCGTCCCGGGCCCTGCCGTGACCGACGTGCTGCGGGCAGCCGGCCCGCTCGACGGCCGCGTCATGATCGACGCGGCCAACTCGTTCGGCCGGCAACAGGTGACACTGCGGTCGCTGGCCGACGGGTTCCCGCGGGCCCGCTGGGCGCGCGCCTTCAACTCGCTGTCGGCGAACATCATGGCTGACGATGACCACCGCACGCCGCCGTGGGTCATGTTCTTGTCCGGCGATGCGGAAGCCAAGCCGGCCGTCGCCCAGCTGATCCGGGACGCCGGATTCGACCCGTTCGACCTGGGCGGCATCGACGACAGCCGGCTGCAGGACCCCGGCAGCGCCCTGTGGCTCAACATCCTCACCCGCGACGAGGCGACGGCGCTCGTGGCGCGGGTCAGGTCCGGGGACACGGCCGCGGCCGATCAGGCGGCGCGGCGGACGCGGGCCCGCTCGCTGGCCGCGCCGTTTGCCAAGCTCCGCGACCGCGCACCGGATGATCCCGCGTTCTTCCTCGAGCACCTGTCGCGCTCGGTGTTCGAGGCCGGGATCAGCTGGCGCGTCGTCGAGGCCAAGTGGGACGGCATCCGGGAGGCGTTCCACGGCTTCGACCCGGCGCGGGTCGCCGCGATGCCGCCCGCCGAGATCGCGGCAGTGGAAAACGACAGCCGCGTGATCCGCAACAAGGCGAAGATCCGGGCGACGGTAGAGAACGCGCGGGAAGTCCTCGCCATCCTCGACCAGTACGGCAGCATCCGGGGCTATCTCGCGTCTTTCCCCGACGCGGGCGCCGCAGCCGCGGACATGCGGCGGCACTTTAAGTTCCTCGGCGACAGGGGGGTGTGGCGGCTGCTGACCAGCGCGTCACGCGACCTCGGGTAACTCCGGCGCACAGCCGGCTGCCGGGAACGTCAGGCCGAAGGACCAAACGAACCAGGACGGCTTCGAGCGTGGCTGAGCCGGTCTCTAAATCCGCGGGTCTGAGCTCGGAGGTGCTGGCTGCCTGGCCCGGTCTCCCGATACCTGGGCTGGGGCCGGGACGGGCGTCGACGATGGCGATTCCCGGCGCCACCGCCGCGGTCACGGCGGCCAGGCGCTCACGGTCCAGCCGCCAGCCGGTGATCCTGCGAGTCATAGCGGCCGCTACGCCCGGCACCGGACACCCAGGGGCCTGCTCGCTGCCCCGGGATAGAGCCGGCGCGCCCTCCCGGCGCCGGATGCCGATGCACCGGGCCTGGGAATAGCCGCCCCGCCCGCGCGGGTAGGCCGGGTACAGGACGATCTGCTCCACATCGGCCCACGGCACGAACACCGCCGAGCCGCCGCGAGGCGTCAGCTTGCCTGGGACGGCGCCCAAGGTGATGCCTGCATAGTCGGCGCGGAAGGCAATCACCCGGCGCGCAACCCGGACCACATCTCCGCCCTGCAGGTCCAGGGCAGCCAGGAACCCGAGGGCTACGGCGATCACTACGCCCGCCGACGTGTGCCATAGGAGGCCGAGGGCGATCGCGAGAAGGCTGGCGGCCGGGCCCAGGGCGGCACTGCCGGTCAACCGGTAGCGCTCCTGGTAACAGCCCGGATCTGGCAGCATATTGCCATAATCCGCCCAGTGAGTGCTGGCCGCCAGTGCCTAGTGCCGTATAAGCCTGTGTTCGCCCGGTCATTGCCCGCTGTCGCACTTGGCAGCCTCGAGGACGAAGAACAGGAAGCACAGGAAGGTCGTGCCTGAAGGGTCCCTGAACACCTCGGCAAAGACCTCGGGGAAACGCTCACGGGCGCCTGGTGCGGTGGGCGGTTCGCTGATGACGGCTATCCGGAAGCCCGCCTCGGTGAAGGCAGCCGTCATCGCGTGCAACGGCCGGTGCCAATAGGTCAGCACGGCGTTCTGGCCGCTGAAGGTGTATTCCTCGGAGTACTCGCGGGGCGTGAAGTAGTCAGCATCGGGATACTGCAGCTTGTAGCCGAAGGGGTGGTTGACTGCCACGATGAGTCGGCCGCCGGGCGCCAGCACGCGCCGCAGTTCGGTGAGCGGTGCCTTCCAGTCCTCCAGGTAGTGCAGGACCAGGCACGCGATGGCATCGTCGAACGCGCCGTCAGAGAACGGCAGAGGACCACCGCCCAGGCCGGCCTGATGCAGGGCCGCGCCCTCACCGAGCCGCCGCCGGGCGAGCTCCAGCATCTTTGCGCTGGGGTCGACGCCGGTCACGATGGCTCCCCGGTCGCGCAGCGCCGCGAGCAGGGGGCCGGCGCCGCAGCCGACGTCGAGGATCCGCCGCCCGGCCACGTCCCCGGCCAGGTCAAGGATTGCCGGCCGCGCGTAGTAGCCGTTGAGGAGGTTGGACTCAGTCTCCGCCGCGTACGCCTCGGCGAAGCTGTCGTAGTCGTTGGCCACGGCCTGCTCAGCAGGCTCAGACGAGTGCTCAAGGTCAGGAGCCATGCGGCCAATCCTGGCACGGTTGACCGGTCCAGGTACGAACAGTATCCGGGGCGAACGTTGCCTGGCGCAGTGGCTGGAGCTTGGCCGGCGAGGAATGCCGGCCGGGTGGCTTGTGTTGACGCGCTGGTGAAGAAGATTGGCTTCTTGTCGTTCGGGCACTGGTCATCGTCACCCGGCTCGCGTACGCGGTCGGCGTCGGACGCGTTGTTGCAGTCGATCGACCTGGCCGTCGCCGCCGAGGAGCTGGGCGCCGACGGCGCGTACTTCCGCGTCCATCACTTCGCGAGGCAGCTCGGATCTCCCTTCCCGCTGCTGGCGGCGGTCGGCGCGCGCACCAGCCGGATCGAAATCGGCACGGCAGTCATCGACATGCGCTATGAGAACCCGCTCTACATGGCGGAGGACGCCGGCGCGGCCGACCTTATCTCCGGCGGCCGTCTCCAGCTGGGGATCAGCCGTGGCTCGCCGGAGCAGGTGGTCGAGGGCTGGCGGTACTTCGGCTACCAGCCGCAAGAGGGTCAGACCGACGCCGACATGGCCCGCGAGCATGCCAGGGTGCTGCTTGAGGTGCTGCGCGGCGAGGGCTTCGCGCAGCCCAATCCCCGCCCGATGTTTCCGAACCCGCCCGGCCTGCTGCGCGTTGAGCCGCACTCGGAAGGGCTACGGGAGCGCATCTGGTGGGGCGCCGCGTCGCAGCGGACCGCCGCGTGGGCAGCCGAGCTGGGCATGAATCTGCAGAGTTCGACGCTGATCAACAACGAGTCCGACAAACCCTTCCACCTGCAGCAGGCCGAGCAGATCCAGGCTTTCCGTGACGCATGGCAGACGGCTGGCCACGAGCGGGAGCCACGGGTGTCGGTTAGCCGGAGCATCTTCGCCCTCGTCGACGACCGGGACCGGGCGTACTTCGGTCGCCG
Organism: Streptosporangiaceae bacterium; assembly: GCA_030044595.1. Classification (GTDB taxonomy): domain Bacteria; phylum Actinomycetota; class Actinomycetes; order Streptosporangiales; family Streptosporangiaceae; genus Palsa-504. Next base: position 7,205 of record JASHVM010000365.1, on the reverse strand, counting down.
GAACCAGGACAGCGACGAGGTCGGGTTTATCGACGCGAACACCCAGGCGATCTTCGGGCGCGCGTACGCTGCCGAGCCGGACGTGCTGATCCAGCAGCTCAAGGAGGACGAGGCGATCGCAGCCGCGGACACGCTGCTGCTCACCGTGCCCAATCAGCTCGGCGTCGACTACAACGCCCACGTCATCAACAGCATCCTCACCCACGTGGCGCCCGCGCTCGGCTGGCGATGAGCCCGCGATCGTCTTAGTCCAGGTGACTCCCGGCCTGCCGCCGTGCCGTACCGGCGCTCGCCCGGTGATCAGAAGGAGAAGGCAAAGTTGTGCCCTTCTGGCTCCATCGCGATGAGCAGCGACACGGCCTCGATCAGGGCCAGATGAGTAAATGCCTGAGGGAAGTTGCCGAGGTGCTGGCCCGTTTTGGTATCGATCTCTTCGGCATAAAGCAGCAGGGGGCCAGCGAACGACAGAAGCTTCTGGCACAAGGTGTACGCGCGTTTGGTTTCGCCGATCATGGCCAGGGCTGTCACCAGCCAGAAAGAACAGATCGTGAACGTGCCCTCTTCGCCTTCGAACCCGGTGTCGGTTTCCTCGACCCGGTAGCGGAGCACCAGTTCGTCTTTGGTCAGCTCGTCGGCGATGGCCAGGACTGTCGCCTTGACCCGCTCATCCTCAGGGGGGAGAAAACCCATGATGGGTATGAGCAGGAGCGACGCGTCGAGTTCATCGGTCTCGTAGTGCTGCCGGAAGACGCCGCGGCTGGAAACGCCCTTGTCCAGCACCTCGGCCTTGATCTCATCCGCGCCGGCCTGCCACCGCTGGGATCGCATCTCGTCCCCGCGTTGACGGGCGAGATCTGCCCCTCGTGTCGCCGCCACCCAGCACATCACCTTGGACGCGGTGAAGTGTTTCGGGTCACCGCGGACTTCCCATATACCCTGGTCAGGATCACGCCAGCAGCCCAGGGCGGCGTCGACGAACCCTGCCAGGCCCTCCCATACAGGCATTGCGATCTGATCGGCCGCGCGGCGGAACTGGTAGTCCAAAGCATCCAGGATCATCCCCCACACGTCATGCTGGTGCTGATTCCAGGCCCCGTTGCCGACCCGGACCGGAACCGCTCCGCGGTAACCGGACATGTGGTCAAGGGTCCGTTCGGTCAGATCTCGTTCCCCGCCGATGCCGTACATGATCTGGAGCTCAATCGGCCGGTTGAGGTCACCGCCGCTGATCGCGTCGAGGAGGAAGGCGAAATACTCAACCGCTTCCCAGTCAAAGCCAAGGCGGTACAGCGCGCGGAGCATGAACGCCGAGTCCCTGACCCAGGTATACCGGTAGTCCCAATTGCGCGCGCCGCCGGGCGTCTCCGGCAAAGAGGTTGTCGCGGCTGCCATGATGGCACCGGTGGGACAGTAGCTGAGCCCTTTCAGGGTAAGGGCGCTGCGGTCGAGGTAGATTCTCCACGGATGGTCGGGGACCTTAGCCGTGCTCAGCCAGTCGCGCCAGAAGTCGATGGTATGGTTCAGGGCGCTGGATGCCTCGTCCAGGGTCGCCGGAATGGTGTTTTCTCCCCAGGAGAGGGCGATAAAGGCCGATTCTCCGGCAGCCATCGTGGTGCGGCCGTAACAGCGAGCGTGCAGCACGCCGAGCGGCATGGTGCCGGTGATACTGAGCTCCAAGCTCCCCTTTGGCGCGGCGACACGCATGGAGTCGTACCCGTCGCCGCTGTAGGTCCACGTACCGCCGGTCGTGCCGTAATCGAAGAACGGGGCGCAATTCACGAGCACCTCGACCCGGCCGCTGGTACAAGTCGCCAGCCGAAGCAGGACTCCGGTGGCCCCGGAATCGGTAGGTGCGCGATGATAATCAGTCCGCCGCTGTTGGCGGGAGGTCGGGCCCATGACCAGGAGGTCGTAGACGGTCAGCCATCCCGTCGGGGTCTGCCAAGTCGTCTCGAGCACCATCGTCCCTGGCACATACCTGCGGTTCTGCGGCACCTGGGCATTGGCCGGGCCGAACCGGAAGGTGCCAGCGGTGCGATCGAGCAGCGCGCCGAAAACACTCGGAGAGTCGGGACGCGGCAGGCACATCCACTCGATCGCGCCGTCGGGCGCGACAAGGCAGTTCTGCTCGCAGTTGGACAGGAAAGCGTAGTCGCCAATGGGCGGGAATGTGCTCACGGACATGACCTCCACATGCGAGGCGCATCCCGGCTGTCCTGATCGAATGATCGTGCCGAGCTGATAGAGCGTCTCTAACCCGCGGGATACCCGTGCGCAATGTGCCGGAAACACCTTGTCAGTGACATAGGGGTTTGATGCCGTCCTTCTGCCTCCTCATCGTTATCATGCACGGGCCGCGTGCCTATCGAAGGCTGACCGGGAAGCGCGCCACGGAACGACGAACGCCTATTGCCCGTGCGCGGCGCGCTTCTGACATCGCGAAAGAGCGCAATGAGGAGTCGGCGAAAGGGGCGAAAGCCCGTTGCAGCGCCGCGATGCGTCCACGCGCTTGGGCTGGTGGCACAGGCCCGAAAGGCGGGGGGCCACACCCCTGCTCGGGGACCCTGGGATGCCGGTCAGCGGGCGGTGAGCTGGGGCGCGGCAAGCTGGTTCGGCCACCCGGTGCCCGGGATTATTGCCGCGAATCCGTATCCTTTGACTCAAGGTTGACGGAACAGCCGGTGGATTGGCGTACCCGGCCGGCGCTGTACATCGCTAACCGCAGGGTAAGACGGCCCGCGGGCGGGAGGAATCGAGGTGATTCCTGTGGCGGCGCTCATGACTTCGGTGTCCGCCGGGCCGGACGGGCCCGTAGTGGTGATGTCCGGCGAGGCCGACACGACGACGGCCGAGTCGCTGCGCGAGGTGCTGGCGGCGCAGCTGGATACCGGAGCGCGGCTGGTGACAGTCGACGCGTCTGAGTTGTTGTTCCTCGACTCCGCCACCTTGCGCGTCCTGGTCCTGGCGGCCAAGGCGCTGGGGGAGCGACACGGGACGCTGGTGCTCGCGCACCCGCGGCCGATAGTGGCCAGGCTGCTGGAAGTCACTGGCGCAGACACACTGCTCGACGTGCGGGAGTTAGCCGGTCAGCACATAGCCTCGAGCTCCGGCTCGGCCCGCCGGGCTGAGCCGGGCGCGGCGATGCTCTCCGCGGTATCGAACAGGATCTGCTGGAGTGGTCGGGGCAGGTCACCACTCCAGACCACGGCCGCCGTCGCCTTCAGCGGATGGTGCGCAAGACCCACGCGGACCATCTCGCGGCCGACCGCCGACCGGGATAGCGGGATCGGCTCGGGCCGGCTTCCGGCGACGACGCTGGGGCCGGTCAGCATCGCGGTAGGCCGGTCCGCGGTCGCGGCGAAGGCGAGGTCCATCTGCAGCGAGTGCCGGAGGGGCGGATCGCTGAATTCGAAGCGCGGGTCCGTGGTCCGCATGACCCGCGTCCAGGCGTCGTACGTCCCCGGCTGCACGCGGCGCGGCCCGTGGATGACGTCCATGCGGGCCAGTTCGGCCAGGCTGATTGTCCCGAGGCGGGCCGCAGCGTGTGCCGACGGGATCCACACGTCGGGTTCGAATTCCGAGAGACGCATCACGTCGAGCGGGGCGGCCAATGCGTCGGCGCCAACCGTCAGCCAGCCCAGGCCGGCGTCGGCCCGGTGCTGCCGAATCAGTGAAAACTCGGCGTCTAGCGGCGTTTCGATCCAGACGATCTCCACGTCCGCCGCGGCGGCCGCCGATTTCAGCGCCGAAGCAGCCTCGACCGCGAGGGCATCAGGCAGTCCGGGCGGCACGACCATGCGCAGGTGCTGGCGCCCCAGGCCTGCCGCTTGCCGGGTCCGGCTCACCTCCCGGTCCAGGAGTGACAGCACGGCGCGCGATGCGTCCAGCAATACGGCGCCGGCCTCGGTGAGCCGCAGGCCGTCACGGCGGCGCTGCAGCAGCGGCGTGCCGATGATCTCTTCGAGCCGCCGGATCTGCTGGCTCAGGGTCGGCTGGGCGATAAACATCCGCTCCGCGGCCCGGGTGAAGCTCCCCGCGTCGGCGAGCGCCACAAAGTAACGAAGATGCCGCAGCTCGATGGCGAGCGGCGGGTCGGCCGACTTGGGCAGCTCCACCGGCTCCGGCTGGCGGTCCGAGTGGGCTGCCTTCATTCTTTCTCCTTGATCAGGCACCTGAGGCTACCCTCGCGCCCGGCGCTAGGCATCGGGCGAGCGGGACGACGTTGCAGATGGCCGTCGTGCCCCGCGCACAACCGGCGAGGACCCGCGATCCCGGCCGAGGCGCCAAACGTAGTTCAGATGAAACCTCGGCCCTTGACGAGTTTTACATTTCTCATGGCCAGTCCACCCGGCCGGCTGGGAATCGAAAAAGCGGTACTGCTGTCGCGCCATGGGCACGCGCTATCCGCAAGGGGCATGCACGGATCCACGTAATCAAGGCAAGCTCCACCGTCCGTTCTGATAAAGAAAAGGGCTCGAAAGGCCGCTAGCGGGAGCCATTGCGGGCCGCGAACACCGACCTCGCCGCCGCTGCGCCAGCTTGCGAGAATATGAAAGAATCCGGTGGTGGACTTGGATCGTCCCGTGGTTGCCGAGCTGATGTCGGAGGTCGCGGCCGCGGTGGCCCGGCGCGCGCCGGCGGTATCCGCGGATGTCTACGAGGTGATCCTGCGGGAGATCCCGCAGCTACGCGACGACAAGCCGGTGCTAGCCCTGCTCGCTTCCAGTGTCGATAGCAACGTCGACACTTGCCTGCAGATCATGCAGCACCGGATCGACCTGACCGCCGTGCAGGCTCCGGCCGCGGCCGTGGAGTATGCGCGCCGGCTGGCGCAGCGCGGCACGCCGCTGACCGCGCTGCTGCGCGCTTACCGGGTGGGGCACACGTGCTTCTCGGACTGGGTGCTCACCGAGCTGGCCCAGCGTGCGGACGACGCGGAGATGATAAGCGCCACCACGCTGGGCATGTCCAAGATCGTGGCTGGTTACATCGACCAGACGTCCGAAGAGATGGTCACGGCCTATACCCAGGAAAGAGAAAGGTGGCTGCGGAACCGGAGCGCCGCGCGGGGCGCCCGGATCCGGGACCTGCTGTCGGGCGAGCGGATCGACGTCGGTGCCGCGGAGGCCACCTTGGGCTACCGGCTACGCCAGTACCACGTGGGCGTGGTGTGCTGGGCGGGCGACGCGGCGAGGCCCGTCGACGAGATCACCCGGCTGGAGCGAGCGGTCAGCCACGTGGCCGCGCAGGCGGCTTCTTCCGGCGAGCCTGTCTTCCTGCCGCGGGACGAGTCGGCCGCGTGGGCCTGGCTACCGCTGGGGATCCAGGACAAGTTCGAGGACGCCGCGGCCAGCACGGCCGAGACGGACCCCGACATCCATTTCGCCTTCGGCGACGCGGCTCGCGGGACGGCTGGTTTCCGCATCACCCACCAGCAAGCGGTCGCCGCCCAGGGGGTAGCGCTTGCGGCCGGATCTCCCGCGCCGCGGGTGGTGACGTTCAGCGAGGTGGCGCCCGTCGCGATGATGCTCGGCTCCGCGGACCTGCTACGGGCCTGGGTGCTCAGCACGCTGGCGGGCCTGGCCACCGACGACGAGCACCACGCCCGGCTGCGTGACACCCTGCTCGTATTTCTGGAGGGCGGGGGCAGCTACAAGATGACCGCCGAACGGCTGGTGCTGCACAAGAACACGGTCCAGTACCGGATCCGCAAGGCCGAGGAGAGCCTCGGCCGGCCCGTCGGCCAGAACCGCCACGACATAGAACTCGCGCTGCGAGCGAGCCACTGGCTCGGCCCCGCGGTGCTGCGGCCCGCTGCCGCGCCGGCCGGCGCGGGCCATAACCACGAGCGTGCCCGCTGACCGGAACCGGTCAGGCTATGCCGCGCCGCCCTTAACCCGGGGGCTCAGGCTGCGTTGCGCAGTTCCGACAGCGACCTCACGTCACCACCGACACGGCGCATCTCGACGCCGGCGGTGACCTGCGAGAACCCGTAGATCATGCTGTACAGGCCGAACAGCAGCGCGAGGGTGACCGCGCCGACGCCGGGCCGGGCGAACAGCAGGATGCCGAAGGCGACGGACACCAGACCGGAGATGATGAACAGCGCGCGCGTCCCCGCGGTCTCCCCGCCGCCGAACCCGGCGACGACCTCGACCACGCCGCCGACCAGAGCCCAGGCCGCCACGACGATGACCAGCACGAACGCGGTGGGTCCGGGCCAGACCAGGGCGACCACGCCGGCCGCCAGCGAGATAAGCGCGAGCAGCAGGTGACCGAAGACCGGTCCGGCGGTCCGGCGGCTGAAGGCCCTCGCGGCCTGCAGCCCCGCGTCTGCGAACGCGTAGATCGCGAACAAGATGACCAGCGCGAGAATCGTGACGCCGGGCCAGGCGATGGCCAGGATCCCGACGATGACGGCCAAGATGCCGAGCAGAATCAACGAGGTGGACGTCGACTTGAACATGGCGGGCATTCCTTTCGCTTGCCTCGGCGGCACCGCCTCATCGGGTAAGCGCGCGGTGCGCGTAGCACCCAGCAGACCCGATGGCCGCCGGTTCCGGCCAACATCTGCTGCCTATGGAGGCATAGCCGCCGACTAGCGCCGTGGCCAGTTCGCGCTGTCAGGTAGTTCTGCTGAGCCGCTCTTGCTCCACTGCGCGGCGCATAGTAGAACGAAACGGTGGGACGATGGGTAGTCGCCGTGCTCTACCTGCTCGCGATGGTAGGCATCGTGGTCGGCGCGGACGTCCTGTTCTTCAGGCACCACTTCTGGGAGCGGCTGATCGCAAACGTCGCGATTGTCGCGGTATTCGTCGCGTTCTATCTAAGGTTCCTGAAGCGTCCGTGATGCCCGCCGGGCTTGGTCAGCGCCGCCGCGGGGGAGGTCATCCTCGCTGCGGCCTGACGTCGCACCGACGTCTGCACCGGAACGCGTCCCGGGCGAGGACACGCTCATCTCGCGATACCTTGCCCGGGGCGCGTGTGCCCATGGCCCTATCTACCGGAGCCAAGGTGCCACAAGTCCGTTACGGGTCCGCCGCCGGCCCTGTGGTCCTGCGATTCGGCGGTCAGCCGGTGATGGCCAGGTCGTCGCGGACGTCGAGGACACCGCGGGCCATCCAGGCGGCGTCGACCACCGCGTCGTGCTCGGCCCAGGTCCGGACGTGGCCGGTCAGCGTGATGGTGCTGCCCTTGGTGGCCAC
>JASHVM010000364.1:0-2566 GCA_030044595.1 Streptosporangiaceae bacterium | reverse complement strand
AGCCGGCTGACCGCCAGGTCGATGCCGCGCTTGACCAGCACCGGGTTGGCGCCGTCGCCGATGGCCTGCATGCCCTCCCGGACGATCGCCTGGGCCAGCACGGTGGCCGTCGTGGTGCCGTCGCCGACGATGTCGTTGGTCTTGATCGCGGCTTCCTTGACCAGCTGAGCGCCCATGTTCTCGAACTGGTTCTTGAGATGGATTTCGCGCGCGATCGTGACGCCATCGTTGGTGACCACGGGAGAGCCGGTGATCTTCTCGAGGATGACGTTGCGGCCCTTGGGGCCGAGAGTCGATTTAACGGCTTCGGCCAGCTGGTCGACGCCAGCCAGCAGCAGGCCGCGAGCGTCAGCGCCGAAGCGCAGTTCCTTGGCCATCGGTGCTCTGCTTTCCTTTCAAGAGCTCGGGTCATCCAGGCCCGCGGCTGTCCGGCGGCCCGCGCCGGGCACGTGCCCGGACGCCGGAACGCGACTGCGCGGCGGCCGGTTGGATGACCCTCACTCGCCGGGACGAGGATCGTTAAGGGACGAGGATCGCGCGGCCGCGGACCCGGCCGGCGTCCAGATCGGCGATGGCGTCGGGCGCGGCGTCGAGCGGGTAGGTTCTGGTGTGCAGCGTGACCTTGCCGCCTTGGGCCAGCGCCATCAGCTCCACCAGGTCGTTGTACGTCCCGACGATGTTCCCGATGATGTTCCGCTCGGTGGTAATGATGTCCAGCGTCGGGATGTGCAGCGTCCCGCCGTAGCCGATCACGTAGTACGAGCCCGCCTCGCCGGTCATCGCCCACCCGTCCGCCTCGGCGCCCTGCTCGGCCACGAAGTCGAGCACCACGTTGGCGCCCTTGCCGCCGGTCAGCTCCGCGACCGCTTCGCGCTGGCCGCCGTCGGCCAGCACGGTGTGCTGTGCTCCCAGCTCCGAGGCCAGTTTGAGCGCGTCCGGGTTGGCGTCGACGACGACGATGTTGGTGGCGGTCAGCGTGGCCAGGCACTGGATGCCGATGTGGCCGAGCCCGCCCGCGCCGATCACCACGCAGGTGGTGCCGGGGTACAGCAGCGGGATCGCCTTGCGGACCGCGTGGTAGGCGGTGATGCCCGCGTCGGCCAGCGCGGCGACGTCCTGCGGCCGCGTCTCCGGGTTGAGCTTGATGCAGGCCCGCGCCGAGGTCAGCAGGTACTCGGCCATCCCGCCGTCCCGGCTCAGGCCGGGGAATGCGCCGTTCTCGCAGTGCATGTCGTCGCCCGCGCGGCACGCGTGGCACAGCCCGCAGGTGACCAGCGGGTGCAAGATCACGGTGTCACCGGGCGCCACGTTGGTGACGCCGGGCCCGATCTCGTGCACCCAGCCCGCGTTCTCGTGGCCCAGGATGTAGGGCAGCGGCGTGTGCATCGCCGCGTCCCACTGGCCCTCCATAATGTGCAAGTCCGTGCGGCAGACTCCGGCGCCGCCGACCTTGACGATCACGTCGAGCGGCCCGCTGATCGTCGGCTCGGGCACCTCGTCGACCACCGGCGGCTGCTGAAATTCATGCAAGCGGACGGCCTTCATTGGTCCTCCTCCGCGGCCTCGGGGGCCTCTCCCTGTCCTGGTGTGTGGTATCTGTGCCGCAGCATGCCGCGGCAGATGCCGGAATTCGCCTCGATGCTGACCCGCGTGACCTGCGCCCGCCGCAGGTGCAGCGGCACCGCGCCCTGATCGACCCGCGACCCCGTCGCCGGATCGATCAGCAGCGGGGCGCCGTCGTCGGCGGGCAGCCCCAGCTCGGCCCTGCGCTGCCGCAGTCGTGTCAGCGCGCGGCTCGGCGGCAGCTCGCCGAGGGTCATCGCGGGCAGTGCCGTCGGGTTCTCACCCGCCGCCAGCAGCGGCCGGCATACCTGATCGGTGCCGGCCATCACCGCCTTGCGCAGGAAGTCGGCGCGCAGCTGATCCAGCTCGGCGACGGCCTCGCCGTCGAAGGACCGGACGAAGCCGGCCTGGGCGGCCACGCCGCCGTTGATCGCGTCGGAGGCGAAGTGGTCCTCGAGTACCACCTCGGTGCTGCGCACGCCCGGCAGGACCGACACCGCGTCGTAGGCGTCGGCCACCATCAGGTAGGCGAAGTTGGGCGCGCAGAAGTAGGTGGGCAGCCTCAGCCTCACCTGGGCGTCACCGTCCGGGGAGACGGTGCACGACGCGACGAAGCCGAGCGAGGTGATCGGCTCGTCGAGCTCGGGATCGCGCACCGTCTCCAGTGCCCGCAGCATCTCCTCTTGGCAGGCTGCAACCGGCGGGGCGGTCATGCTCCCTCTTCCGCTCACGCTCCCGCGACCGGCTCGCCCAGTACCTCTTGCGCGCCGGGCGTGCCAGCCTCCGGGGGAAGCTGGAGCTCGTCCGGCACCTTGATGTTGTAGAGCTTGGCCGCGTTCAGGCCCATGATCTTCTTCTTGGACGCGGTGTTCATCCGCGGGTAGTCGCTGAACGCCTCGTCATCCGGGAACTCCCAGTTGACGAACCCCTCGACCTGCCACTTCGGCTCCCAGATGGCGTAGTCGCTGCCGAACAGCATCTTGTCCTCGCCGACCCAGAACAG
>JASHVM010000363.1:0-6366 GCA_030044595.1 Streptosporangiaceae bacterium | reverse complement strand
CGACCAGGGCGACGAGGATAGGCGCGGCGGACCGGCGGACCCTGGGCAGCAGGTAGTCGTCGATCTGGCTGAGGAGCTTGGTACGTTCGGCCTTCACCTCGGCGGCACCGGAGATCTCGAAGACAAGCGGGATCGCCGCGATTCGCTTCCTCAGGTTAAGCAGGGCGGCTTCGAGCAGGCGGGCGTCGACTCGGACGTGGGACTGGGGCTGGGCGGGTGCCCGGGGCGCGGCGGGTTCCTGAGGTGCGGCGGGTTCCTGGAGTGCGGCGGGTTCCTGGGGCTGGACGGGTTCCTGGAGTGACGTGGCTGGCGGGGCGGCGGGCTCGGCGGAGGCGGTCGGCGGGGCGGCGGGTTCGGCGGCGACCGCCACGGCCTCTGCTGCTGCCTCTGGCGGGGGCTCAGAGCTCGCCAAGACCGGCGGGGCCTCAGGGGCGCTGACAACCTCAAGGTGCTCGGTTCGCTCGCCGCGCGACACCTGGCCGGTTTGGGCCGCGACGTCGGCCAAGGCCTGGTCATCAGCCAAGGCCTGGTCATCAACCGAGGCCTGGTCGTCGGCGGTGGCCTCGTCCCTTGCGGCCGTGTCATCCGTGTGATCCGAGTCAGCCATCACATCCTGTTTGCCTGGATTGGTCTGCTGGTTCGGTTCGGATGGCTGAGACTCCTGGGCCTCGGAGCCCTGGGCATCCTGGGCCTCGGGACCCTGGGCATCCTGGGCCTCGGACGGTGACGGCGTTGGGGTTGCCTGCGGCGACGCGCCGGCGTCTGGCGCCAATGCTCCTGACTGACCAGGGGCAGGCATCACGATGGTGTCATCTCCGTTATGCCGCTGGCCCTCATCGTTGGTCACATGGCCCACGCCAGGGTCATCAAGCTCAGCTGCCACGACTGCACCTGCGCCGGAATCGCCCTTTCTGCCGGCCGCAGACGCAGCAGACGCCGCTACGCCCTGACCTTCCATTGTTCCAACGGCCTCCTCGAACCCCCGCGGTCCGCGGGGAACTGGGGCTACCAGAGTCCCTGGCTCAGTCGCCTAGCACGCGGAGTTTATCCCGTTCATCAGGCGGTTACATGGCCAATGAGTTCTGTTATCTCCGCCGCGACGCTCAGCACATCGCCCACCACGATGATCGCCGGCGGTCGGATGCCCTCTTGTGTCACCATGCCTTCCACTTGTTCCAGTGTTGAGTTAATTGTGCGCTGCGTCGGCAGTGTCCCGTTTGCGATTACAAAAACAGGCGTGCCCGGATTACGTCCGTACCGGATCAGCTCCGCCGCCACGGCGCCGATCCGCTCTACCGCCATCAGCAACACCAAGGTCCCCGAGCTGCCCGCGAGCACTTCCCAGTCCACCATGGACTGATCGTCGCCGGGCGGAACGTGGACCGACACGACGTGGAAATCCTGCGCGACGCCCCGATGGGTCACCGGCACCCAGGCGCTGGTGGGCACGCCCACCGCGCTGGTGACGCCGGGCACCACGGTAACCGGTACCCCCGCCCGCAGGCAGGCCAGGACTTCCTCGGCGCCGCGACCAAACACGAAGGGGTCACCCCCCTTGAGCCGTGCCACGAAGCGGCCCGCGAGGGCGCGGTCGATCAGCGTCGCGTTGATGAACTCCTGCGCCGTGGCGCGGCCGTACGGAATCTTGCTGGCGTCGATGACCTCGACGTCCGCGGGCAGCTCATCCAGCAGCGGCAGGGGGGCCAGGCGGTCCGTCACCACCACGTCGGCCTCGGCGAGCAGCTGCCGCCCGCGGACCGTGATCAGTCCCGGATCACCCGGCCCGCCGCCGATGATGGCCACCCCGGCGCGATGCCGACGCCCGTGCCTCGCGCTCAGCTGGCCGGACCGGAGCCCGGTGATGATCGCATCCCTGATCGCCGCGCTGTGCCGCGGGTCACCGGTGAGCACGCCAACCTGGACGTCATTCGCCCGGCCCGAGGCCGGGGTCCACGCGGCTGACGCTGCCGCGTCGTCGGCCCGCACACACCAGGTCTGCTGCTCGTCAGCCTCAGTCGCCACGGCCTCGTTCACCTGGGGATTATTCGTGCACGCGCAGACCAGCCACGCCTGCGCGCAGTCGCCGTTCTGGTAGGCCCGCGGCACCCAGCTGATCCGGCCGGTCGCGGCCAGGTCCTCAAGAGAGACCGTGGCCCGCGGAGAGATCAGCACAACGTCGGCTCCGGTGTCGAGCAGCGCGGGGACCCGGCGGGCCGCGACCGCTCCCCCGCCGACGACGACGACGCGGCGGCCCCGCAGGCGGAGTCCCAGCAGGTACGGGTCCATGAACTCCTCGCTCTCCTGAGCTAACGGCGTGGTCGGCTCTAGGCGATGTCTACACGACGACGCGACTATCTAAGACGCGGTTGGCGCCGTTGGCGCGGTTGGCGCGGTTGGCGAGAGCGCCGTCAAACAACACCAGTCTCCTCAGCACACAGGACCCACAGTCAGCCGCCAACAACGGGGTGGATTCGGGTTCTTGGGTTGATCGGGTACCCCATAGGCACCCCAATCCACCGCATAGCCCCGATCGACCTCGTTATCCGCACGCAGAAGCAATGGCCGGACGAAGACAGCCCGGTGGTGTACTCGGCCTGGGTGGCTGCACCACCTGATGACAGCCGCCCTACAGCTTGTCGGCCACGCCGGCGGAATCGAAGGTGGCGACGTCGCGCAGGGCGCGCGCCGCGCTTTGCACCAGTGGAAGCGCCAGCAGGGCACCGGTACCCTCGCCCAGGCGCAGGCCGAGGTCGACCAGCGGGCGCAGCCCCAGGTGGTCCAGGGCAATCGCGTGTCCGGGCTCGGCGCTGCGGTGGCCGGCGAAGCAGGCGGCGATCGCGTCGGGCGCGAGGGCCGCGGCGGCTAGCGCGGCGGCGCCTGCGATCACCCCGTCCAGGATCACGGGGGCGCGCAGCGCGGCGGCGCCCAGGATGAACCCGGCCAGGGCGCCGTGCTCGAAGCCGCCCAGCGCCGCGATGACGCCTACCGGGTCGGCCGGATCCGGCCGGTGCCTGGCCAGGCCGCGGCAGACGACGTCGACCTTCCGCGCGTAGGTGGCAGCGTCGATCCCGGTGCCGCGGCCGGTCGCCTCGGCCGGGTCGGCCCCGGTGAAGGCGCAGATCAGCGCGGCCGAGGCGGTGGTGTTGGCGATGCCCATGTCGCCGGTGAGCAGGCAGCGGTTGCCCGCGGCGACCAGGTCGCGGGCGATCTCGATGCCGGTCGTCAGCGCGGCCACCGCCTGGTCGCGGGTCATGGCGGGTCCTTCGGTGAAATCGGCCGTGCCCGGCGCGATCTTGCGCGGCAGCAGGCCGGGCACCGGGTCAAGCTGAGCGGCGACCCCCACGTCGACGACCGTGACCTCGGCGCCGACCTGGGACGCGAAGGCGTTGACCACCGCGCCGCCGGCCAGGAAGTTGGCCACCATCTGAGCGGTCACCTCCTGCGGCCACGGGCTGACGCCCTGCGCGTGCACGCCGTGGTCCGCGGCGAAGACCGCCACGCAGGCCGGCTCGGGCAGCGGCGGAGGGCAGCTGTGCGCCAGGCCCGCCAGCCGGACCGACACGTCTTCGAGCAGGCCGAGCGAGCCCCGTGGCTTGGTCATCCGGTCCTGCCGCTCGGCGGCGGCGGCCATCGCGGCCGCGCCCGGCGGGGCGATCCCGGCGATCACCTCTGCAAGTGGGTCCACTGGTTCCTCCCCTGGGAGTCCGCGGCGGCCGAACTCCTCGGCGTGCACCGCCCACGACACCGGCCGGCGGCGCGCCCAGCCGGCGGTCGCGAGTTCCGGTTCCGGCGCGAAGTCCGTCACGTAGCCCACGCACAGGTAGGCGATTACCTCGAGGTGCGCGGGCAGCCCGAGCTCGGCGGCCAGTTCGCGCTCGTCGAAGAAGCTCACCCAGCCGACGCCGAGGCCTTCGGCCCGGGCCGCCAGCCAGAGGTTCGCCACCGCCAGCACGGTGGAGAACTCCGCGGTCTGCGGCTGGACGTGCCGGCCGAGAGTATGCCGGCCGCCCCGGGTGCGGTCGCAGCTGACCACGATGTTGACCGGGGTGTCGAGGATCGACTCGATCTTCAGCCGGTCGAACGCGCGGGCCCGCGCGGCGGGCAGGTCCGCCGCAAACTGGTCACGGTGCGTACGGGCCAGGGCGGCGATCCGTTCGCGACGGTCCCGGTCGGTGATCACGATGAAGTCCCACGGCTGCGACAAGCCCACCGACGGCGCCTGGTGCGCCGCGGCGAGCACCCGCCCCAGCACGTCGGCCGGTACCGGGTCGGGCCGGAATCCCCGCCGGACGTCCCTGCGCTCGGCGATGACCCGGTACACGGCATCCCGCTGCACGGGCGGGTAGCGGTTAGCGTCATCTGCGGGCACGCTGGTGTCGCGCGGCTCGGCCCGGTCGCCGCCGGGGTCATCCACGGGCTTCCTCCCCTTGGTCCTCTGCGGCGGTAGCCGCCCGGAGCAGCGCCTCGAACACGGCGATGGCCACCGCCGCGCCGCCCTTCTCCGAGACGTTGCTCACGGCGGGCAAGCCGCTCGCGCGCAGGGCGTCTTTCGCCCCGGCCGCGCCGACGAAGCCTACCGGGACGCCGACGACGAGGGCGGGCTCGACCTGCCGGCGGATGAGCTCGCCGAGCACGTCGGGCTCGCCGCCCACCAGCCAGATCGCACCGGGGCCGGCCTCGGTGTAGGCCAGCCGGGCCGCGGCCGCGGGGACCGCGATGTTCGCGGTGCGCGCCAGCCGGGCCGGCAGGGGGTCGGCTGCCTTGCAGATCACCGGGTAGCCGGTAAGGCCCGACGCGATCGCGACCGTGTCCGCGACGACGCGGACGCCGCGCCGCAGCGCCCTGACCCCGGCGGCCAGCGTCGCCTCGTCGCAGACCAGGTCGGTGAAGTAGTCGAAGTCGGCGGTCGCGATGATGACGCGTTCGGTCACGGCCCGGCTGAGCGGAGGCAGCGCGCTCAGGTCGAGCCGTGACCGCAGGATGCGGTACGACTCGGTCTCGACGGGATCGGCCTGGTTCACGTCTTCAATGTTTATCGCGTCGTCCGGGCTGACTGCTACCGCCGGGTACACTGACCCCTGCCGTCGTCGGGCCGGCAGGCCGACACGCCGCGACGTTACCAGGCATTCACCAGGAAACTCTCAGCGGGTACGGGTAGCGTGAGCGAACGGAAACCGGTAGAACCGGATGGCCAGTCAAGCCGTTTGCGGGCCACCGGACATAAGGTGCGAGGCGACCGTTGGCCCGGCGCGCGCGACAACATGGCGTATTTAACCTGCTGAACGGAGCACGCATGGCGAATCGTTCCCGCGTCCTGGTGACCGGCGGGGCCGGATTCATCGGCCGCAGAGTGGTCCGTGCTCTGCTGGCCGAAGGACACGAGGTGACCGTGGCCGACCTGCGGGCGTTCCCGGACGCCGGGGTCCGCTCGGTAACCGGTGACCTGTGCGATCCCGGAGTGCTGGAGCGGGCCGTCGGCCCGGAAACTGAGGTCATCATCCACCTGGCTGCCATCACCTACGTGCTGGCCTCGGTGAACGACCCGGTCAGCACGTACCGGCTCAACGTCGACGCGACCGCCAGGCTGCTCGAGCTGGCCCGCGAGAACGAGGTGGGGACCTTCCTGCTGGCCTCGACCAACGCGGTTACCGGCAACGTCGGCAGCTCGGTGATCTCCGAACGGACCGTGCTGCGCCCGCTCACCCCGTACGGCGCGACCAAGGCGGCGGCGGAGATGCTGCTCAGCAGCTACGCCAACTGCTACGGCATCACCGGCGCGGCGCTGCGGTTCACCAACGTCTACGGCCCGGGGATGACCGAGAAGGACAGCTTCGTGCCCCGCCTCATGCGCGCGGCGCGCGACGGCGAGGGCGTCCAGGTCCGCGGCGACGGCACCATGAGGCGCGACCTGGTGCACGTGGACGACGTCATTCAGGGCGTACTGGCCGCCTGGCGGGCCGGGCACAACGGCCCGCTGATCCTCGGCACAGGCACCTCGGTGTCGGTCAACGACATGGTGGCGACGGCGCGCCGGGTGACCGGCGCGCCCATCCCGGTCGAGCACGTGCCCGTGGGCAACGGCGAGATGCCCGCCGTGGTGGTGGACATCTCGGCGGCCCGGGCCATCGGGTACGCGCCCGCGTACGACCTCGAATCCGGCATGGCCACCGTCTGGCCGGACTTCGACCCGAATCAGGAGGGGGCTAACGCCACGGAGACCCAAGCATGACCTACGCCGACCCAGCCGACCTGGCGATAGACGACGCGGCCGCGGCCGCGTTCAGCGAGTCCTACGGCGAGCGCGCCACCAATCTGCCGCCGGTGGCGATCGTGATCGCCGCCTACAACGAGGAAGGCGCGATCGGC
>JASHVM010000362.1:0-12596 GCA_030044595.1 Streptosporangiaceae bacterium | reverse complement strand
AAGGAGAACCCGGTGCTGATGACCGGCCCGGGCTACAGCCTGCTTGTTCCGTGGTCGGTGCGGTTCACGTTCAGCGGGGACTACTACCACGACGCCTACTGGTCAGTGAGCGAGCAAGGCTTCGAAAACGTCAGCCATGGCTGCGTCAACTTGTCACCGGCAGACGCCGAGACGTATTACAACCTGGCCGTGCCTGGCGATCCCATCACCATCGTGGGCAGCCCGAGGGCCGGAACCTGGGACAACGGCTGGACCGAGTGGTTCTTGAGCTGGCCGCAATACCTCCAGGGCAGCGCGCTGCACGAGGCTGTGGAGGCAGGACCCGCCGGCAGTACGTTCGTCAACCCCTCGTCGCTGCCCGCCTCGACCGCGAGCGCGCCGCTGCAGACAGCGCCGACCAACAACTCAGCCGCGGGATAGGGCGGCCAGCAGCCTGCCGGTCACGCTGTCCCGGCCGGCCTTGCCGCGCTGGGCGGCGCGTCCGTTCGACGGCGAAGCGCCGCCGCCTCATGCCAGCCGATCGCGGCACCAGCATCCCAGCTGCGGCGGACTGAGCCGACCGGCAGTTCCCGGTCCCCCCGGGTACTCGGCTGGGCTGATGAAGAAGCCTCTGTCTACTCTTGGCATGGGAGCCGAGAATGGGAGTGAGCAGCCGGCGCTGCCGGTACGCGCTGCGGCTTAGGCTGCTCGGTGAGCTACAACCGGAGGAGACAGACCATGAGTGACGTGTTCTCTGCGGTCCCCGGTGCGTCCGGGGCCGGGGCGGCACCGAGCAAGGTGTTCCGGTCGGAACTGAACCCCGTCGACTTCCTGCACAGAGCGGCGTACGTATACCCCGAGAAGACCGCAGTCGTAGAGGGCGAACGGCGGTACTCTTACCGGCAGCTCGCGGAGCGCTCGTGGCGGCTCGCCAACGCGCTCCGGTCGGCGGGTCTTCGCAAAGGCGACCGGGTCGCCACGCTGCTGTTCAACTCGTCGGCGATGCTGGAGGCTCATTTCGGCGTGCCGGCGGCGGGCGGGATCCTGGTCACGATCAACAACCGCCTGGCCGGGGCCGAGATCGGGTACATCCTTGACCACAGCGGTGCTCGCTACCTGCTGCTCGACACCGAGCTCGAAGCGCTGGTCGGGTCAGGGCCAGCCGGGGTGACCGTGATCCGCTGTACGAACACCGGCGACGTCGAGGACCCGTACGAAACCTTCCTGGCCGGCGCGTCGGCGGAGATGCCGACGAGCTGGCTTGAGCACGAGGAGGAGACGATCTCGATCAACTACACCTCGGGGACCACGGGCCGGCCCAAAGGGGTGCAGTACACCTATCGCGGCGCGTACCTGAACGCGCTCAACGAGGTAATCATCGCCGGCATGAGCACCGACTCGGTGTACCTGTGGACGCTGCCCATGTTCCACTGCAACGGCTGGTGCTTCCCGTGGGCCGTGACCGCGGTCGCGGCGCGGCACGTGACGATGCGCGCGGTGGACCCGGCGCTCGTCTGGGAGCTGATCGACGGTGAGGGCGTGACGCACTACAACGGCGCGCCGACCGTCCAGCTGATGGTCATCAACCATCCCCGGGCGCACCGCCTGGAGCGGCCGGTGACGGCGATGGTGGCCGCCGCGCCTCCCTCACCGACGCTGTTTGCCCGGATGAGCGAGCTGAACTTCCGGATCGTGCACGTGTACGGCCTGACCGAGACGTATGGCCCTATCACCGTATCTCCCGAGCAGGAGGCCTGGCGCGAGCTCCCGATCGAACAGCGCGCCCAGCGCCTGGCGCGCCAGGGCCAGGCGTACATCTCCTCCGACCTGGTGCGCGTGGTCGGCAAGGAGATGAACGACGTGCCGCAGGACGGGCAGGCGATGGGCGAGGTGGTCATGCGCGGTAACAACGTCATGAGCGGCTACTTCGAAGATCCGGCCGCCACCAGCAAGGCCTTCGCGGGCGGCTGGTTCCATTCCGGGGACCTCGCCGTGTGGCATCCCGATGGCAACATCGAGCTGCGCGACCGGGGCAAGGACATCATCATCTCCGGCGGGGAGAACATCTCCAGCATCGAAGTGGAGCAGACCATCTGCGCCTACCCGGGTGTGCTGGAGTGCGCCGTGATCGGGATCCCGCACCCTCACTGGGGGGAACGGCCCAAGGCGTTCGTCACGCTCAACGGCACCGCCACGGCCACGCCGGAGCAGATCATCGCGTTCTGCCGCGAGCGCCTCGCCCACTACAAATGCCCCGACGCCGTCGAGTTCGGGCCGCTGCCGAAAACCTCGACCGGCAAGGTCCAGAAATTCGTCCTGCGCGACCGTGAATGGTCCGGGCAAGGCAAGCAGATCGGCGGGGTGTAGCACGCCGAGGCCAGGCCGCGGGCGGGTGAGCGGCTAGTCGCGCGACTCGCGGAGTGCGAGGCGGACCGCACGTGCCCGCTGCGACATGGCCTCGAGCTCGGCGACGCCGTGCTCGTCGGCAGCGGTGCGGGCGAGCATGTCAAGGTGCTGACCGCTCAGCTCGGCCAGCGCGGCGGCCTGCTGCCAGTCCCGGTAGGCCGTGTCCGCCTGGCGGACCTCGGCCGCGTAGCGTTCCAGCGCCGCCACCCGGTCGGCGATGCTGGAGTCGGCGAGCTGCGCGGCCTGGAACTGCCGGTCGAGCAGCTCGGCGGTCATCGCGCCCGGCTCGATCGTGGACAGTTCCGCCCGCTGAGCGCGGAGCCGGGCCTGCTCGCGCAGCGCCACGGCGATATCCCATTCCTGACCCGCCAGGGCCGCACGCGTGGCGTGCTTGTCGAGCAGGTCGGCCTGGCAGACCTTGGACGAGGTGACCGCGTCAACCGCATCTTGCGCGCGCCGCAGCAGCACCCGGGACCGGGCGTCGAAATCGGCGGCGATCAGGTAGCGGCCGTGGTGGGCGCGCGCGGCCACGTTGGCCGGCGCCTCGCCGTTGAGCTGCCCGAAACGGGCGATCCGGGTGCCGAATACCACGGCGGTGAGGACCGCGATGATCTCGGCCAGCAGCAGCGCATAACGCCCCGAAGCAGACTGCCAGCCGACCGGCCCCTGGAAGACCAGGACTCCGATAGCCAACGGCGTCACGCCACCGACCGCGATGAATCCCGCGGCGGTCATGCCCATGACCGCTCCGTCGATGGCTGTCTCGCGCCTGTCGGGGTCCGTGGGCAGGAAGTCGCGACGCCGGGCGGGCCGGCTCCGGCACGCGGGCGTCAAGAGCGTACCCGGCGCGGTCAGCAGAGCACGCTCACCAGCGGGGATGCCGGGGTCGATGGCGGGCCGCCGCAGCGTGGCGTCGGCCCAGACCGCATCGTGCTGGTCATCCATCGGCCGACTCCTTGTTCGCACACCCATGACCGCGAAAGCCGAGACGTGAGGCAGCTGAATTCATCCAGGGTATCGCCGCCGGCCCGGTCCGGCACAGTTCGTGCCGGGGGGTGGAAGCCGGCTCGCCGCGCGGGCCGTGCTCGCTGGCGCGTCATAGTGCACGGGCCAGGCCGGCTGAGATGCTGTGGATCCGCGCGCGACCGACAGGAGGAAACAGGTCACGGTCGGCTCACCCTGGAGGCCTGATGATGGAAGCGGCGTTCCGCAGGGCACTGTCGTCCGTGATCACGGCCCGCAGGACGGCGTCGGCCGCCGCGAGCTGGGCGGGGTCGACCCGCTGGCGGAACTCACGGTCGAGGGCGTGCACGACCTCGGTGATGGCCTGCGCGTAGGCCGTGCCCGCCGGGGTGAGCATGACGTTGAGCATCCGCGAATCGCGTTCATCGCGTTCGGTGCGGGCGTACTCCCGCTGCTCGAGCCCGTCGGCGATCTTGCGGGCGGCCTGCCGGGTTATGCCGAGGTCGGCTCCGAGCCGACCGACCGGAGCGGGTCCGCGGCGCAGCAGCCGCAGCGCGGCGGCGTCGCTGCGGCGGTAGTCGGGGTAGCCGAGCTGGCCGAGCCGGGCCGCCATCTGCCGCACCCAGCTCAGCCGGGCCAGCGCGAGCAGGTCGCCGAACAAGTACGAAGGGCTTGATGTGTGGGCCACAAGATCCGATGCTAGCGATATGCAAATAGGTTGCCTATCTTGCTTCGCGTCGGCCCCGCCGCCAGCATGTGCTGACTTACCGACCTTGCCGGTTCCGCTTGGCGTTATCCGGGCGAATGTCGCCTGCGGCTACGGCGGCGCCACCGTCCAGGGCGTGCTGGTTCCCTTTCCCGCCCGCGGCCAGCATGCGCCGGGGATGACGCCGGCGGCGCTGCGGGGTGCTTGTCCCGCCATCGGCTGGCCATCGTTTCTTCGTCCACGAGCGGAAGAAACAGGGGCGGGCCCAGCGGTATCCGACGCCAGTTGATGATCCGCTCGTTAAGTCCCCTGACAACTTCGCGTACCTCCTGCTCAGAGCGCAGGTCCTGGACCGTTTCCGCCAGCCGTTCGACCTCTTTGCGCAGCCTCAGCGGGGTGGGCAGGAGCTCCTCGGCCGACACGCCCTCCCTGCGCAGGTAGTCCCGCAGCCAGGCTTGGCCGTCATCTGCTTGTTTGCTGTCAGCAAGGGGCTTACCGGCGCCGGGCAGATTATCGAAGGAACCCCGCTCCGTCGCCTCGTTAATCTGCTGGTCAATCCACGAGGTGAAGCTGACCCCTGGAGGCTTGCGCTCTGTCATATGGAGTGGTTCCCCACTTTACCCGGGCGGTCCGGCCGGGCAGCGGGCGCACCGCACCCATCAGGTCAGCAGTACGCCTGGCAAATGCCGGCCGTCCCGAACCCGGCAGACGTTGCGCGGCAGTTCTCGACTAGCTGGCGGCCTCCCCGCCGCTCGTCGGTGAGGTAGCGCTCTCGGCCGAGCTCGCATCGGCTTCGATGTCGGCGGCGTCGGCCTTCAGCTGCCTGGCTTCGACCTTCTTCGCCTTCTTCATCGCCCGCTCGACCTTCGCGCCCATGTCGGAGACTGCAACCACGACCAGGCCGGCCTGCCCGGCGTCCAAGTGCTCGCCGAGCTCTTTCAGGTCGTGTCGGCTCATCCCGGCCGCGGCGTGACCAGCAACCGCACCCAGTATGGCGCCGCCGCCGGTGGTCGCAATGAGCAGGCCGCCGCCTATCGCGGCGAACGGGAACAACGCCACGACCAGGCCGGTGGCCAGGCCCACGCCGCCGCCGAGCACTCCGCCGACCCTGGTCGGCGTCTCGTGCTTCTTGGTGATCTTGACCTTGCCGTCGGCGCGCCGTTCGACCACGGCGGCGTCGTAAGCATCGATCAGGTTTTCCTTGGTATGGAGTTCCTTAACGAACTGGTAGTCGGCGTCAGCGTCGCTGACGTCGTCGTATATCCCGACATAAGCCATGAACGTGTCGATTGCCATCCTGATCCCTCCGCCGCGAAGCCTGCGGACCGGCCAAGGCGGACCCGTACCGCGGCCACCCAATCCTAGCCCGCCCCACTAGCCAAGGCCGTAACAAAGGCCAAGGTCAACTGAGCAGCTGCGCGCCGTCGGGGCGGCTGGGCCGGACCCGTCAGCAGGTGCCGGGGTCGCACACGACACTGCCCGGGAGTGTGTGGTGCAGCTCAAAGGCCACCTGTGTCTTACCGACCCCGTGCGTTAAGCCAGATGAGCACGGTCAGCACGCTAACACCGGCGTCAGGTCATTTGACCACGGCGAGCCCGTAAATTCCGTTGCCGACCATGATCCCTCCAGCCACGATCAGCACACAGATGAGTATGGTCTTGCCGTGCGCGCGCAACCAGCCGTTGAAGGAGGTCAGGTACCGTCCGGTCAGCGCCGGAGCAATCAGGTAGAGCACGATGGGCAGCCAGACCAGCAGCACGTTGATGAGCACGACAATGATCAGGGCTACGGCCGTGAGTTCGGTGTCGGCCGACGATGTCGCGATCACCTGCAAGGCGGCGAAAAACGTGACTCCCGGGGCGAAGATCAGGAGGCCAGCCACGAACGCGCTCAGCGGAGCCGGGTTGGCGACCAACTTGGACACCAGCCCCTGCTGCGCTTTGGCCGGATCGGGCGGGCGCGACGGGCGCAAGGCCACCACGATGCCAACCGCCAGCAGCAGGATGCCAAGGCCCAGCCGCAGGCCGTAACGAGGCTCGTGCTGGGCAGGGTGGTTCAGACCGACGCTGCGCAGGACGGCCACGATCACCGCGCCCGTGACCAGGCTCATGACCACCGCCCCGGCCAGGTAGAACGCGGCGGTCAGTCTAGGCCGGGCCGAGCCGAGGTACACGGCACAGATGAGCAGCGCCGTCGGGGACAACGCCGCAAGCAGTGCCAGCCCGGCCGCGTCGAGAAGCACCGGACCGGCCTAGCGGCGAGCGAAGCGCCAGCGGCGCCTCGCCCAGCACCACAATGTCACGGTCGAGGCCGGCCAGTCCCGGCCGGTATCCGGTCTCCGGCCACGGTCCGGCAGCACGTCCCCCACATTACGCCACAAGCGGCTGGCAGCGCGGGCGGCGGTGATCCCCGGAGCTCGGGGGCACGCCGGAAGTCCGCGCATAGACGCTGATCCCGGCGGACAATAACCTTGCTGCGAAGGGCGGTACTCATGCAACCAGGGCAGTGGCCACAGCGGCGGCCGCTGAAACGCCACGACAGCCACATCGCTGAGCAGATGGTGGAGCGCGCGGCCGAACTGGCCAGGGACTCCCACGCACGGACCCGGCACGCCGCAGTACTGGTAAAGGACGGCAGCCTGCTGGCGTGGGGGACCAATGGTGTGCCGTTTCCGGGGGAAGACCACTGCTACTGCAAGTTCGCCGAAACTGGCCATCATGACCAGTGCCGGACCCACGCGGAGCAGCGGGCGATCACGCTGGCCCGGGAGGGCGACGGCTGGCGAATGCTGGCAGGATCCAAGCTGATATACGTCCGGCTCGAGACGGACGACTCGGTGCGCCTCGAGGAGCCGCACTTTTGCGCCCGCTGCAGCCGCCTGGCGCTGTCGCTGGGCGTGGCGGAGTGGATCTTCGCCCTATCGGACGGGCTGGTCGGATACTCCGCGGCCGACTACGACAGGATTGCCGAGCTCAGGTGGTAGCGGTAAGCTCCGGCCCGGCTGGTCAGGGACGGACCGCGCGCAGCAGCAGGTAATCGATGATCCCGCGTCGCCACAGCAGATGGACCTGCCTGAGCAACAGGCGAGCAGCGGCGTGCTGACCCACGGGCGCCGCGCTCGCATGGTCCAGCCGCTCCGCCGTGAGCCGCAGCGCCGGGGCAATTACACGCTCGCCGCATCGCGTGACCTGCACCTGGGCCAGGCCCGCGGCGCGTGCGGCCGCGGCGATCTGCTCCGCGGTCACGGCCATGGTGCGCCGCAACCCGAATACCCGCAGCTGAGTCAGGCCAGCCAACAGCTCACCGGGGCAGACCGGCCACCGCTGAGCCGAGACGTCGGAGATACTCAGCACGCCGCCGGGACGCAGGACCCGGTAACACTCGTCGAAGAAAGCCTTCCGGGACCGGAAATGGAACGCTGCCTCCACGCTGACTATCCCGTCCGCGCTCTGGTCGGCGATCGGCAGCCGGACGGCGTCGCCCACCACGGGCGCGGCCGCGGCCTGCCGGAGCCGGTCCCGGCCAGCGACAAGTTGCCACTGGGTGATATTCACCGCGACCAGCCGGCGCGGCCGCGCCGTCTGGGCGATCAGTGCGTCCTGGGTGCCGAGCCCGTTCCCCACGTCCACGATCACTCCCCCGGCGGGCAGGGCCGAGGCGAGCGTGCTGACCAGCCGGCGGCAGGCCTGCTCGGCCTCGCCCTCCGAGCCTGATCCCTCCCACAGCCCCAGGTTCAGCCAGCCCGGCGCCATGGCCAGGAAGAAGTCCGACCCGATGCTCTCGTAGACGCGCGCGGCCGGATTACCGCCCTGCCTGACCATCCCGGCGGCATGCCGCACGTGCTGAGGTGTCCACCCGGTGAACCACGCTGGCCTGGCTGCCATACCAAGCCAGACCTTACCTGAGGGGCGTGCTACCGCGCGTGGGCCATCGTGTCGGCCACGATCGGGCAGGTTTCACAGGTCAGCGCCTCTATCGGCCCGTTGAACCAGTGACCGCGCGGGCACCGGATCTTCGCGCTTTCCAGCGGCCCGGCGATGGAGATGACCATGTACCGGTACTCCACCGCAGCCGGAAGTCCGCACCGTGCCGTGCCGTGCTTATCCGTGTAAGCCGGGCAGTCCAGGAACATCACGCCGCCGTCCATCTGCTTCCCTCCAACAAAACCCGGGTGCCGCATGCGAAGAAAAGCGTGCCAGCTCGGCGCTTACGGGCGATTGAGGCGTGATTGAGCGCTGTGCGCCGACGTGCGGGTTTCCCGGGACTGGTGCCGGCAGGCCTAACACGAGTGGTTGACGTTGTTGGCCTGCTCGGCTTGGTCCAAATCCCCGTAGCCGTTGAGGACGCCGTTCCCACCCGACCACTGCCACATCAGGTGGCAGGCCGCCGGAGCGTTGGCGAACCAGTCCGCGCTCGCGCCCGAACCGGAGAACCCGGACGGGAAGTCCAGTTCAGACTGCTCGTTGGTGAAGGTCCACTCGGCTACGTTATCGAGCTGCTCGTTGCCGAAGATGCCGGTCCAGGAGCCGTAATAGTCACCGCCAGCGGAATAGACGCCGGCCAGGTAGGGCGAGTGGGCATTGATGTAGTCTGCGAACCCCTGGTAGGTGGCGTAGTCGACATTCGCAGGGATATATTCCGCTTTCGCGGTACTACCGCAGGGACCGTTCCAGACCGTGTTCCAGCCGTCCTCATCCGGCGGTGAGCCGTTGTTCTCGATGTCCATGAAGATATAGCGGAAGTTGAGGAAGCGGCCGTCCAGGTCTGAGAGAGCCTGCTCCGCCTGCTCCTCGCCCCAGGCCATGGCCTCTGAGGTGGTGCCGTTGTAGTGGGGATCACGACCCGGGCCTGCCGCGAACCAGTAGGCGGCGGCGCCCAGGCCGGTGCCGTATTCGACGACATTGTCGTTTGCCATGTTGTAGTTAGCCTGGGCCCAGGCGAGCCCGCTGGTGGTACAGCCCTCCCAATTCATGAAAGAGCCGATTTCCCCGGTGTACTCCCCGTAGGGGCCTTCGGCGCCATTGCCGCAGTACCCGTTGGGCTCGGTATAGGGGCCCTTGTCGCCGCACGCTTCGGGGGCGGAGCTATCAGTCCCGTAGTAAAAGCCGGAGGAGTCGCCGTCGGACATCGTGCGTGCGGGATTTGCTCGCACCGCGGCAAGCGCCCCTTGTGCGATCTTTATATCCATGCTGCCGGACCGGCCGGGGAGGAACGACAGGACCCGGAGCGACCCGCAGATGCTCAGTTTCGTGCCGAGGGGAGCTACGCTGCCCGCACCCCGGGCGAGCGCGGACGGGTAGACCGTCACCGACGTTACCCGCCGGCAGGTCCCCGTCCCTTTTCCGGCCGCGAGAAGCGCGAGGGACACCGACCCGTCAGGCTGCAAGGTAAGCGCGGTGCTCTGCGAAGTGCCGCGCTCGTAGGTGGTCAGCAACGACCTCCCGGCCCGGGCGGCAGCGGTATAAGGGTAGATCTTGGCCACCTGGCTCGCGCCGCCCGCCTCAACCACCCGTACGGTGGGCCAGCCCTCGGGAAGCACGCACGTGCCGCCGCTGTTGCTGAGCAGTAGCGCGATCACGGTGCCGCCGTCGTCAGACCCGACGGACGTGATATCTGCGTGAAGGACCCGGGTGTCGCACCTCGGCGGCTCGGCGGTGGTGACCGCCGAGAATGGCGGCGGGGCGGCCGAAACCTTCAGTGCATGTATCTCGCTAGTCAGCGTCTGCTCGGCGTAGAAGGGGGACAGCCGCAGCTGCCCGCCCACGCACGGGACAAAGGAGCCGGCCGGCTCGCGGACAGTTTCCGGGCGATGCGCTCCGGGCAGGGTCAGTGCGAGCACCCATTTGGTAACGCACCCGGAAGGGGCGGCGGCGGACATCGCCGTGACGACGGCGCTTTGCCCGGGTCCGAGGACGATCTGCGCGTCCGGAATGAGAGCGAGATTGCTGTACTCCACGTCGCTAATCGCAGTGCTGACGGTCTTTCCCGCGGTGCTGCGAACCACGATCCGCGGCCAGCCGCGCAACGAGCACGCGGTGCCAGCGATATTGCGGAACACCACATTCCAGGCTCGCTTCCCCATGCCTTCGGCCGGATCCCCCGCGACGGCGGACGGCGCACTGATACGCAGGTCACTGGCCTGGCAGCTCGCCGCGCCAGCGTCCGGGGAGGCGGTCAGACGGGAAGCGGACGGCCGAGCTGATGCCGGGCTCGCGGTAAGCGCGACGACGGCCACGACGACCGCGATCGGCCCCAGAGCCTTAAGCGGCCCGATCGTGCTTCGGGTCATATTCGGAATACCTCCGGCGGGCTGGTGAGCGGCAGACCGTGGCGGCCGCGGATGGCTCAATAGGCCCGGTTCCGCCCCGGGTGCGGCAACCGGTACTTATCTGCGGGCTGTCCGGTTTCTCTACGGGAATGACAGTGCTCTGACCATCACGCCAGTGCCGACGATCAGGTAATTCCGATGGTTCGTCCGTATTTGTCGAGAGTTTGACGGTCGCTCCTGTTTTACCGTGTGGTTTCCTGCCCGGTCGAGGCGACACGCCGATGAACCTTTGATACGTCGGATGCCTGACCGGCAGTGGCAAAAAGGAGATGCGTCTCTCACCAGGGGTCAGCTGGCGGGGGATCAATGTGCGCGTGCCGTGCAGTAAGAGCGAGGCATCCCCGGTATTAGGTGGATATCTGCCGGATGATGAACGCTAAGGACGGTCCGGACGAGTGCCGGATTGCTGGCGAAGTGCGGTCTTCATGACCTTGCCGCTGGCGTTGCGGGGCAGGCCGGCCACGACGTGCAGGACGGTCGGAAGCTTGGAGCGGGCCAAGCCGGCCGGCGCCTCACTCGCGTAGCTCGTCCAGGGTCAGCGACGCGCGTCCGGCTTCTCGTCAGCGTGCCGGTCGACGTGCTTGATCCGGTGATTGCGTCGCCGAAAGATTCGCGCCGGTCACGACTCTTCCTATAGCACGGCGCGGCCGTCGCCCATAAGCTCCATGCGCAGGCTGTCGCGAGCCGCGCGATGGCGCCGGGAGGGTGATGACTGATGGAACCCCTGTACGAGCTCGTCTCGACTCCCGAGGGCGTGGTGGCGCGGGTCCGGCTCAGGGGCAGTGCGCTGCTGAGGTCGCCGATGCTGAACCGGGGTACCGCGTTCACGCTGGCCGAACGGGAGACGCTGGGACTGACGGGCTTGCTGCCCGACGGCGTGTCGACGATCGAGGGCCAGCTCCGCCGGGTTTACGCGCAGTACCTCCGCCAGCCCGACGACCTGGCTAAGAACATATTTCTTGGCCACGTCCGCGACCGTAACGAGGTGCTGTTCTACCGGCTGCTGACCGAGCACCTGGAGGAGATGCTGCCGATCGTCTACACGCCGACCGTGGGGACGGCGATCGAGCGGTACAGCCTGGAGTTCGGCCGCCCGCGCGGGGTGTACCTGTCGGTGAATCATCCCGATCAGATCGAGACGGCCTTCCGCAATTACGGGCTGGGACCCGAGGACGTCGACCTGATCGTGGCCACGGACTCCGAGGGCATCCTGGGCATCGGCGACTGGGGCGTCGGCGGTATCGCGATCGCCGTAGGGAAGCTGGCCGTGTACGTCGCCGCGGCCGGCCTGCACCCTCGCCGGGTCATCCCGGTCGTGCTGGATACGGGGACCGACAACCCGGCCCTGCTGGCCGAAGAGATGTACCTGGGCGGCCGGCACCCGCGCGTCCGCGGCGACCGTTACGACGAGATGATCGACGCCTACGTCACGGCCGCCACCAGGCTGTTCCCGAACGCGATGCTGCACTGGGAGGACTTCGGCGCCGCCAACGCCCACCGCATCCTGGCCAGGTACGCCGGTGCCTGCTGCACGTTCAACGACGACATCCAGGGCACGGCCGCGGTGGTGCTGGCCGCGGCGCTGTGCGCCATCCGGGCCGCGGGTACGGCCATGCGCGATCAGACGGTGGTCATCCACGGCGCCGGCACCGCCGGGATCGGGATCGCGGACGTCCTGCGGCAGGTCATGATCGACCAAGGCCTCAGCCTCGCCGAGGCGACCAGCCGTTTTTACGCGCTCGGCAGCAAGGGCCTGATCACCAGCGACTATGCCGGTACGGTGCGGGACTTTCAGGTCCCCTACGCCCGGCCAGCCGCCGAGGTCGGCAGCTGGCGGCGCGACGGCGAGGGCCGGATCGGCCTGGCCGAGGTGGTGACCCGCACCCACCCGACCATGCTGATCGGAACCTCGACCCAGCCGGGCGTATTCACCGAGGCGATCGTGACCGAGATGGCGGCGCACGCGGACCGGCCGATCATCATGCCGCTGTCCAACCCCACCTCGCACTCGGAGGCGCAGCCCGCCGATCTCGTCGCCTGGACCGAGGGACGAGCGCTCATCGCGACCGGCAGCCCGTTCGAGCCGGTGGACTACAAAGGCCTTCGCTACCAGATCGCCCAGGCCAACAACGCGCTGATCTTCCCCGGCCTCGGGCTCGGGGTCACCGCATGCCGAGCGCGCCGCGTCAGCGACGGGATGCTGGCCGCCGCGG
>JASHVM010000361.1:0-11564 GCA_030044595.1 Streptosporangiaceae bacterium | reverse complement strand
GCCGAACGGCTGTTCCCGACCAGCCCGGAGGCGGCGCTCGCGCTGGTGGCCGAGGCCAAGGAGTCCTCCTCTCGCGCCCTGACCGAGCTGCGCGACCTGGTGCGCGGCATCTACCCGCCGGTGCTCGCCGACCGCGGACTGGCCGACGCCATCCGCGCGCTGGCGCTGGACGCGCCGCTGCCCGTCGCGCTCGACATCGACCTGCCCGGCGAGGTCGAGCTGCCGGTCGCCTCGGCCGTGTACTTCTCGGTGGCCGAGGCGCTGGCTAACGCGGCCAAGCACGCACACGCCCGGAGCGTCCGGATCCAACTGGGCCACGCCGCAGGCATGCTGCGCGCGCAGGTCACCGACGACGGCTGGGGCGGCGCCGACCCGGCCCAGGGCACCGGGCTGGCCGGGATGGAACGCAGGCTGGCCGCGTTCGATGGCATCCTGGCGGTGAACAGCCCGCCGGGCGGCCCGACCATCGTCGTCATCGAGGTACCGTGCGCATTGTCATCGCCGAAGACCTCTACCTGCTGAGAGAGGGCCTGGTCCGGCTGCTTTCCGCGCACGGCTTCGAGATCGCCGCCGCGGTGGCCAGCGCCCCGGAACTGCTCCAAGCGCTGCTCGAGCAGCGCCCTGACGTGGGCATCGTGGACGTCCGGCTGCCGCCCACGCACACCGACGACGGGCTGCGCGCGGCCCTGCGGGCCCGCGTCCAGGTACCCGGCCTGCCGGTGCTGATTCTCTCGCAGTACGTAGAGCAGCTCTACGCCCGCGAGCTGCTGGCCGACCAGGCCGGCGCCGTCGGCTACCTACTCAAGGACCGGGTATTCAACGACGAGGCATTCACCGCGGCCATCCGCACCGTGGCCGCGGGCGGCACCGTGGTCGACCCCGAGGTGGTCCGCAAGCTGATGATCCGGCGCTCCCGCACCGAGCCAGTGGCCCGGCTGACCCCCAGGGAACGCGAGGTGCTCGCGCTGATGGCCGAGGGCCGGTCCAACGTCGCGATCGCGCAGCGGCTGTTCATCACGGAAAAGGCGGTAAGCAAGCACGCGGCGGGCATCTTCGCCAAGCTGGACCTGACCCCCTCCGACGACGACAACCGGCGCGTCCTCGCGGTGCTTGCGTACCTGGATTCCTGATTCCGGGAGCCTTCCCGTAGACGCCGCGCGTTTGCGCGCGGCCGAGGTCCTGGGCCTGTTCGACGGCCGCCCGGGTCCAGGTCGGGCGGGAAACGGGGTGCGGCGCGATGCCTGGTAGCACGAGATTTCCCTGGCGGCAGATGAGCTTGCTTGAGCCTGGGCATAACCACCGTTCGTTCGGCATAAGGGTTTTACTCCGGCGGACCGGCGGCCGCCCGGAGTTGGCGGATCCGGAGCGGGAGGGCGCGCGGTCCGCGGATCTGGCCCGCGGACCAGGTCACCGCGGACGGGTCGGCCAGGGTGAACTCACCGATCCGATCGAGCCAGGCCTCCAGGGCGACGCGCAGCTCCATGCGAGCCAGGTGGGAGCCCAGACAGCGGTGGATGCCGAGTCCGAACGCGGCGTGCCGGTTGACCTCGCGGTCGATGACGACGTCGCCGGCGCGATCGAACTGCGCCGGGTCGCGGTTGGCCGCCGGGAACGACAGCAGGATCCAGTCGTCGGCCTTCATGTCGACGCCGCGCCAGTGCATGTCGTTCTTGACCAGCCGCGCCATGGTGACCGGCGCGTACGCGCGGAGGAACTCCTCGATCGCGGACGGCAGCAGCCCGGGCTCGGCGGCGAGTCGGCCGCGGTCGCCGGGGCTCTTCGCCAGGTGCCACAGCGACGAGCCGATCGCGCTCCAGGTGGTGTCGATGCCGGCGATGAGCAGCAGGGCCATCGTGCCGACCACGTGGGACGGATCCAGCTTCTGGCCGTAAAGCTCGGCGTTGACCAGGTAGGTGGTCAGGTCCGCACGCGGGTTGTCGAGGTGGTCGTGGACCTGCGTAAGCAGGTAGTCGAACAGCCGTGACACCCGCTCGATGCGCTCATCCGGCGGCAGGTTGACGCCTTCGAGCAGGTCCTGGACGAACTCGCGGAACTGTGGTCCGTCCTCGGGGGGGAAGCCGAGCATGTCGGCGATGACCCGCACGGGGATGTGCTGCGCGTAATCGCGGGCGGCGTCCACCACGTCCTGTTCGGCGAATGCGTCGATCAGCGAGTGGCAGAACCTCCGCGTTCCCGGCTCCTGCGCGCCGACCGCGGCCTTGGTGAACGCGGGGAGCAGCAGCTTGCGCGCGTCATGGTGGAAAGGCGGGTCGGAGGAGATCGGCGGCGAACCGCCGACTGGAGCCAGCTCGCGGGGTGGCCGGAAGTTGCTCAAGATGATCGCCCGGGAGGAGAACCGCTCGGTGTCGTAGGCGATGGCCGCGACGTCTTCGTAACGCGTGGGCAGCCACGCGCCGCCGAACCGGCCGGTGTGCGCGATCGGGCAGCGCTGCCGCAGGTCATCCTGGATCACGTAGGGGTCGGCGGCCCATTCCGGCTCGACGTGGGAGAAGTCGGTGGCCCAGTCCGAGACCGGCCCCGCGACGACCTCGCTGCGGGTTCCCAGCGTCCGCTCCTCGCGGGCCTGGAGGCGCTCGCCAGAGAACCGGTCGTCGACGGCCACGTCATGCCTCCTCGAGGAGCTCGACCGCGTGTTCGGGACAGTTGAGCTCGGCCAGGCGCGCGTCGCGGGTTTGGTCCGGCGGGACCGTGCCGTCGCCGAGGACCTGCCCGTAGCCTTCGTCGTCGTCGCCGAACAGGCCGGGGGCGAGGTCGTAGCAGCGGCCGTGTCCCTGGCATCGCTCGGTGTTGATCTGCACTTTCACTGGGATGTTCCTGTCTGTGGCGCGGCGCCGGCCGGGGCGAGGGCGGTGACCACGCGGGTGAGCAGGGCGGCCCACTCCTGGTCGCCGACCTCGTGCAGGTCCGGCGTGATGAGAGCGCTGCCCATCGCGAGCAGCAAGCAGAAATGGGCGAGCGCTTCCGGTGACAGCCCGGGGTCGAGTTCGCCGGCGGCCTGGGCGAGCCGCATCAGGCCCGCCAGCCAGTCGGCACGCTCGCCTACGTCGTCGCGCATCGGCCGGGCGACGTCCTGGTCGCGGCGAGCCGCGACCAGCGCCTCGACGATCAGGTAACCGCGGGCGCCACGCCGGCGGGGCAGCCGCCTGCCGACGACCAGCAGCAGGTCCGTGATCGACTGGCTGGGGTCGGCGGCGAGCAGATCGGCGAGCAGCACCCGGCCGTGCGTGCGCAGCGCACCCACGAGCAGTTCTGCCTTGGAGGCGAAGTGCGCGTACATCGCGCCGTTGCTCAGGCCGGCGGCTGCGGCGATGTCGGCCACCCGGGTGCCGTCGTACCCGCGCTCGGCAAACATGTCGGCGGCCGCGCGCAGCAAACGCTCGCGGGTCTCGGCAGCGGTGACGCCCGCAATGCGCCCCATGAATAAATTAAAAGAGCGTTCATATGATTCGTCAAGGTTCAGGATGACGCGAGCGGTTCGTGACTCGTCCTGGGACGGGATCCGAGGTCCGGGTCTGGGCTGGCCAGGCGCTGTTCGTAGGATGAGCCGGTGAGCGAGGCCGAGAAGGCGCCGGGAACGGCGGATCGCCGCAACCCGACCCGCCGCACGGCGCGCCTGGAGGCGTTCAGCGACGGGGTTTTCGCCATCGCCATCACCTTGCTGGTCCTCGACCTGGCCATCCCGGCGACCACGCATTCGGCACGAAACCTGCTCGACGCGATAGGTGATGAATGGCCGGGCTACCTCGGCTACATCGTCAGTTTCGCCACCGTCGGGGCGGTGTGGCTCGGGCACAACGCGATCACCGACTATCTGGAGCGGGCCGACACGGCCCTGCTGCGGCTCAACCTGCTGCTGCTGCTGTTCGTGTCCTTCCTGCCGTTCCCGACTCGGCTGCTGTCCGAGTACGTCAGCAGGGAACAGGCCGAACGGGTGGCGTCCACCTTCTACGGGCTCGTCCTGCTCGCCGCCGCGAGCCTGCTATGGCTGCTCTGGCGGTACGCGCGGCACGCCGGGCTCGTCCGGCCCGACGCCAACGACGAGGAAATCACCCTGCTGACCCAGCGGCTGACTCCGGGCCTGGCCGGGTACGGTCTGGTCATCGTCATCGGGCTGTTCGTCCCCGTCGCGGCGGTCGTCGGCTACCTCATCATCGCGTTGTTCTTCCTGATCCCGGTGCGCGTCCCTTGGCTGCTGCATCATCGCCCCTGAACGACGGCAGCGGGGCTCACAGGATGGCGATCGGGTTGACCGGGGATCCGGTCCCGGTGGGCAGACGCAGAGGCGCGATGACGCACAGGAACGACCAGCGTCCCTCCCGCTCGCACAGGGGGGCGAGCTCGTCGAACTGGAGCCAGTCCAACAGGTGCACGCCGAGGGCGTTGATGGCGAGCACGTGCACGGGGAAGTCGACGCCGGTGACCAGGCTGGGCGCGGTGTCGTTGTTCCCGTCGCTGCCCAGGACGGCGATCTGGCGCTCGGCTAGCAGCGCCGCCAGGGCCGGGTGCAGCCCGGCCCTGGCGGCCCCGGAGTCCCACGGGCCTTGCTCGGCTCGCCGCAGGCGGTGGCCGACTCGCACGAGCACGATGTCGCCCCGGCCGACCTGTACTCCCTGGTCCTGCTCGGCAGCCAGCAGGTCTTCCGCGGTCACGTGGTCGCCCGGCTCGAGCCAGCGCACCCCGCGGGAGCGCGGCACGTCCAGCAGCACCCCGCGGCCCACGATGCCATTAGCGGCGACGGCGATGGACAGCTCGGCCGCGCCGTGCTCGGTGACCGTATCCGCGGGCACCCCGTTGTACAGCCGGCCGTCGAAGATCACGTGGCACAGGGCGTCGATGTGGCTGTCGGCGTTGCCGTGGATGTTCATCGCGATCCGGTCCATGCTGAACGACAGACCCGGTCCGGCCTCAGCCCCCAGCGGCCCGGTCATCCGGTGCCGGGCGGGATCGGGGTTGTCGGGCGTCTCCTGGTCCTCCACCGGCGCGGCCAGTGACACGTTGCGGCCCGCCCCGACCTCGCCGCAGGCAGCGAGCACCTCGGCAGGCGTGATGTAGTTCAGCGCCCCGCGCCGGTCCTGCGGTCCCCAGGGCACCTGGGCGCGGAGCTGCTCATACAGCGAGCGGAACTCGGCCTCGGTCATCCGCCCGGGTGGGACCACGCCGGTACCGGTCGCGTGCTGAGCGCCGGTCATAGCGTCAGGCGTCCCGGCGGACGAGCAGCCAGCCGCAGGCGACCAGGAGCACGGCGGTCCACAGGCAGAAGACGCCGAAGCCCTGCCATCCGGACAGCACGTCGCCGGATTGCTGGCTGGTCTGGGCGACCAGCTCGCCCGCGACCGTCGGCAGGTAGCCGTGTATATGGTTGGCGATGGTCCCCGGGATGAGGGAAACCAGCGGGGGGACCACGATGACCGTCGCGATCACGACGGCGATCGCGCCGGCGGTGTGCCGGATCAGGCCGCCGATGGCCAGCGCGAACAGGCCGAGCACGGTGAGGTACAAGATCGCGCCGATGACGGCGCGGGTGACTCCCGGCTGGCTGAGCGTGATCGACACGTGACTGTGCAGGATCGCGGTGGTGATGAAGAACACCGCGAAGACCGTGATGGCGCTGACCACGAAGTCGAGCGCCGCGAACACGACAGCCTTGGCGGTCAGCATCGGAATCCTGTTCGGCACGGCGAGCAGCGACGCGCGGATGGTGCCGCTGGTGTACTCGCTGGTGATCACGATCGCGCCGAGCACGCAAATGGCCAGCTGGCCGAGGCCCAGGCCGGCACCGAAGATCACCGCCGTCGGATCGGTGAGCAGCTTGGCGTGGTTGGGATGGTTGCCCGGCGCGTTCCAGTCGTGCGCGATGACGGTGGCGATAAGCGTGGAAAATCCGACCGCCACGATCACGAAGGTGAGCAGCGACCACACGGTGGACGGCACCGACCGGATCTTCGTCCACTCCGCGCGCAGCAGGCGGCCAAAGCCGAGCCAGGGCGACCCGGCCGGCGTGACGGCCGTCAGCCGGGGCGCGCTGGGTGCCTCGGCGGCGGTCATCGCACGCTCCGTTCTTCCTGCCGGCGGCCTTGGCGGGCTTTCGCGGTGTCGCCGTACTCGACGCTGTCCGCGGTCAGCTCCATGAACGCCTCCTCCAGAGACGCCAGCCTGGGCGTCAACTCGTACAGCACGACCGACGCCGACGCCGCCAGTTCCCCGATGCGCGGGGCCGGCAGCCCGGTGACCACCAGGCTGGTCACTCCGTCGAGACTGTCTTGGCTGGCGATCGTGCCGCCCTGCCCGGTGATCAGCTCACCCAGCGGGCCCGGATCCGGCGTCCGGACCAGTACGGACCGCTCCGAGCTCCGCTGGATGAACTCCTGTGTCGTGGAGTCGGCGATCAGCCTGCCCCGGCCGATGACGATGAGGTAGTCGGCGGTGACCGACATCTCGCTCATCAGGTGGCTGGAGACAAAGACGGTGCGGCCCTGCCCGGCCAGCTGCTGCATGAAGGTGCGGACCCAGCGGATGCCTTCCGGGTCCAGGCCGTTGACGGGCTCGTCCAGCAGCAGGACCAGGGGGTCGCCGAGCATCGCCGCCGCCATGCCGAGCCGCTGGGTCATGCCGAGCGAGAAACCGCCCACCCGCTTGCGGGCCACGGCGCGCAGGCCGACCAGGTCGAGGACCTCGTCGGCCCGCCGGGCGGGGATACCCTGCGTCTCAGCGAGGTAAAGCAGGTGGTTGCGGGCGCTGCGGCCGGGGTGCAAGGACCGCGACTCGAGCAACGCGCCGACCGTCTGCAGCGGCCGGGCCAGCTGATGATAGGTCAGCCCGCCGATCGTGGCCGTGCCGCTCTGCGGCCGGTCCAGGCCCAGGATCAGCCGCATGGTCGTCGACTTGCCCGCGCCGTTGGGGCCGAGAAAACCGGTCACCCGGCCCGGCTCGACGGTGAATGACAGGTGGTCCACGGCCACCTTGTCGCCGAACCGCTTGGTCAGCTCCTTGGCCTCGATGACCCCAGGTGCTTCGGCCATGTCTTCTCCCCGTACCGGGAGGCGCCCGGTACCCGGGCGCTCAGCCTATTACCCCGCCCCAGCATGCCCGTTGTCGCGTAGCTACGCAAACCATTCGTAACGGAACCGCGCACCTGGTGGACTCTGAGCGGCCGGTGACCCATGATCATGGATGTGAACAGGTCGATTCGGCGCGCTGGAGACAGGAGCGGCCGTGCTGGTCCTTAACCTGGTCCTGATCGGCCTGGCGGTCGCGGTCGACCCGCTGCCGCTGACCGCGTTCCTGATCGTGCTGCCGTCCCAGGGCGGCGCGCGCAAGGGCGCCGCGTTCACCTTCGGCTGGCTGGTCTCGCTGGCCGCCGTGGTCGCCATCACCGTCGCGGCCACCGGCAACAACCCGCCCCGGCCGGCCACCGCGCCGTCGCTGGCCGCGCTGGCGGTCAAGATCGTCCTGGGCGTGATCCTGGTCCTGATCGCGGTCCGGCACATCCGGGCGCGGAACAAGCCCCGGCCGCCGAAAAAGCCGCCCCGATGGCAAGAGCACGTGGACAACATGTCCCCCTGGTTCGCCATGGCGCTGGCCCCCACGCTGCAGCCCTGGGTGCTGATCGGCGCCGGCGCGGCCACCGTCACCGCGGCCAAGCTGTCCACCGCGGCCAGCTTCCTGGCCCTGATCGTGTACTGCCTGCTGGCCTCCTCGACCTACCTGGCCATGGAGATCCACGCCGTGGTCCGGCCCGACCAGAGCCGCGCGCTGCTGAGCCGGTTCCGCACCTGGATCAACGACCACACCGACCAGGGCATCATCGCCGGCAGCCTGCTCATCGGCCTGTGGCTCATCGGCGACAGCATCTACCTGATCATCACGGCCGGTTGACTGTGCCCGCCCGGCCACGGGGGCCGGACCGAGGGAGTATAACGTGGGCCAGAACAATCGAGACTCTGCGTAAGAAGAAGTGGTGATCTCCTTGTCTGAGGATCCGCAGCCTGATGCCTCCCCTGACGTGCCGATCCCCGAGGTTCCGACTGGCTCGGACGTGGGGCTCCCGGAGAAGTCGCGCCTGAGCGACGTCGTGACCGGCCACCTCGCCGACCAGGCGCGCCAGACGTCCCAGGCCGCGAGGGCCAGGCGGATGGCCAGCACCGACGGCGAACCGGGAGTGCTTGACCTGACGCCGTTGCGTGAACTGCTGGCCGAGCTGGCGCAGGAGCTGCAGAAGGTGAAGCCGCGGGAACGGATAGCCCGCGCGTTGCGGGACGCAGCCGACGCCATCGACCCGCCGGTCGGCTGAGATCGGCCCGGCTGCCTGGCGCGAAACTCACCCGCCGCCCGAGTCGCGCTCCGGTGTCGCTACCGCTCGCGGCGATGACGGCGCGACGGCGAGGAGCAGCTCCTCGATCCGGGCGAGCCGCTGGTCGAGCTCGGCCAGCGTGACCTCGCGCGGAACCGCATCGGGCTGCGGGGCGCGCTCGGCCCGGCTGGATCCCTGCGCGACGAAGCTCGACGCCACCTGCGCCGTGATGACGGCCAGGGTGACCAGGCCGATGCCCATGATGACGCAGGCCGTGACACGCCCCGGAGCGGTAACCGGGGTGTAGTCACCGTAGCCGACCGTGGTGACGGTCACCAGCGCCCACCACAGCGACTCTCCGAACGTGTGGATGTTCGAGTGGGGCGCGTGCCGCTCGAACAGGAACACGATGCCCGCGCCGTTGAGCACCAGCAGGGCGGCGACCAGCAAGAAGCGGCGGAGGTTTCCGCGCCGGAACATCGACCGGAGCAGGCGGATACTGAAGACCAGGCGCACCGGCGGGTAGAGCACGGAGACGAGCACGACCGGGTGGGTAACCACGTAGTGAACATGGCGTCTGGCCATGGCGCTGCGGATGACCAGGTCGATCCCGTAGATGACCGAGAGCCCCACCCGGACGGTCCACACGGCGTACTTGATGTCGTCCCCGCTGCTGAAGTCCCACGGAGGAACCACTGCGAGCCACAGCGTGAGCAGCGCCAACAGGTCGAGGACAGTCTGGGTCCTGGCTTCGTAGGCGGCCAGCCGGCCGCTCGGGTCGTACATGCCGGGGTCATCGTCGATGCCATTGCGCAGCCGCTCGTTAATACCGTTCATGACACCAGCGTGGCACCAACAAGCGTGACGCCACGAGTGTTTGCCGCCGACCTCACCCCCGGCGGGTGATGACCGCACAGGTCACGTAGGGTCATTGTGGGCTCAGCCAGCACGCGACGCCCGGAGGCCTGGTTCCGGACCGCTGTGATCGCCGAAGCTGGAGCCCTCGATCAAAGGGGATGCCGACGATGGCACTGCATGACCGTGAGACGATCCGTGACCAGTTCGACGACTGCGTGTTCGCTGACCGGGATCTGACCAGGCCGGTGGCGAAGTACCGGTTCCCGGAGAAGGGGACGCGGCCGCGGGATGCGTACCAGCTGGTGTCCGATGAGCTGATGCTGGACGGGAACGCGCGGCAGAACCTGGCCACGTTCTGCCAGACGTGGGAGGAGCCCGAGGTGATGGGGCTGATGGCGCTGTCGATCAACAAGAACATGATCGACCGGGATGAGTACCCGCAGACCGCGGAGATCGAGAAGCGGTGCGTGCACATGATGGCCGACTTGTGGAACGCGCCGGAGGCGGCCAACACCGTGGGCACCTCGGCGGTCGGGTCGTCGGAGGCGTGCATGCTGGCCGGGATGGCGGCCAAGTGGCGGTGGCGGGCCCGGCGGCGGGCCGCGGGCAAGCCGACGGACAAGCCGAACTTCGTGTGCGGCCCGGTCCAGGTGGTGTGGCACAAGTTCGCCCGGTACTGGGACGTGGAGATCCGCGAGGTCCCGATGGCGCCGGGCCGGTACATGATGGACCCCGAGTCGATGCTCGAGCGGGTGGATGAGAACACGATCATGGTGGTGCCGACGCTGGGGGTGACCTACACCGGCTCCTACGAGCACGTGGCCGAGATGGCGGCCGCGCTGGACACCCTGCAGGCCCAGACCGGGCTGGACGTCGACATCCACGTAGACGCGGCCTCCGGCGGGTTCCTGGCGCCGTTTTGCGCGCCCGAGGTCGTCTTCGACTTCCGGCTGCCCCGGGTCAAGTCGATCAGCACCTCGGGGCACAAGTTCGGGCTGGCCCCGCTCGGGGTCGGCTGGGTCGTCTTCCGGGACGCCGCCGAGCTCCCGGACGACCTGATCTTCCACGTGAACTACCTGGGCGGGGACATGCCGGTGTTCCAGATCAACTTCTCCCGCCCGGCCGGGCAGATCATCGCCTCCTACTACAACTTCCTGCGGCTCGGTCACGAGGGCTACCGCGACATCCAGAACGCCTCCTACGAGATCGGCGCGTACCTGGCCGCCGAGATCGTCAAGTGCGGCCCGTTCGAGCTGTTGTGCGACAGTAATCCGAACACCGGGATCCCGACCGTCACCTGGCGGATCCGTGAGGGCGAGGACCCCGGGTACACCCTGTTCGACCTGGCCGACCGGCTCCGCACCCAGGGCTGGCAGGTGCCCGCCTACACCCTCACAGGCGCGGTCTCCGACATCGCCGTGCAGCGCATCCTGGTCCGCCTCGGCGTCAGCCGCGACATGGCCTCCCTGCTCCTGGACGACTTCCGCGACACCGTCGCGCACTTCGCCAAGCACCCGGTCACCGTCTCCATGACCAAGGAGGAATCCAGCGGCTTCAGCCACCTGTAACGGCGGCGGGGGCCGGTGAGCCCTACCCGATCTGCCTGATCGAGATCGTGACGTGGGTCGGCTCGAGGGCCTGCTGCACGACACCCGCGAGGTCGGCGCCGATCACGTCCAAGTCCACGGCGTCCTTCAGCCGGCCGGCGAATGCGGCCACGGTCTGGTCGGCGTTGTAGCGGGCCCGGTTGAACCTGCGGTCCACCGCGTGCTGCACTCGCCGGCGCAGCGGGTTGAACAGCGCCGCGGCGGCCAGTGTCGAGCCCGCCACCGCTACCGGTTCCTTGAACGGCAGCACCTGGGTGGCGAACACCACCAGCCCGGCGAAGACGCCGGCGAGCACGGTGGTGATGATGGCGTAGCTGATGACCCGGCTGACGATGCGGTCGATCGCGTACAGGCGGTACTTCAGCACGGCGACGGCTACGCAGATGACGAAGACCGATCCCCCGAGCTCGATGAAGTCGTTGACCACAGGCCCGTCGGACCCGAACGCCTCCCCGGCCGCCGACGGGCCGGCCAGCCCGCCGATGAACGCGCAGATGTAGACGGCGGCGCCGCTGTAGAGCCATTTGAGCTGCTCGCGCCGCTCGTCGCCGGAGCGCCGGTACGTGCGGACCTGGACGGCCAGCCAAACCAGCAAGCTCGCGATGGCCGCCACGGCCAGCGCGTTCCCGGCGGTCGTCCACGCCGGGCTCACCGGGTAGAGATTGCCACCGGCGTCAATGTGGACATCGTGGTCGGCCACGGCCGCCGCCCCGGGGGCCACGCTCGTCACCACCGCCAGCAGCAATCCGGCGGTGATCGCAGTCCGCGCGGCCCGCCGCCAGCGGCCC
>JASHVM010000360.1:0-7273 GCA_030044595.1 Streptosporangiaceae bacterium | reverse complement strand
GGACAGAAGATCCGCATCCGGCTCAAGGCATATGACCACGAGGTCATCGACAGCTCGGCGCGGAAGATCGTCGACACCGTGACGCGTACCGGCGCGCGGGTGGCCGGCCCGGTGCCGCTGCCTACCGAGAAGAACGTGTACTGCGTCATCCGCTCTCCGCACAAGTACAAGGACTCGCGCGAGCACTTCGAGATGCGCACGCACAAGCGGCTGATCGACATCATCGACCCGACGCCCAAGACGGTGGACTCGCTGATGCGCCTCGACCTGCCGGCCGGCGTCGACATCGAGATCAAGCTCTGAGGAAACGCACCGACATGGGCAAGCAGATCAAAGGGATCCTGGGCACCAAGCTTGGCATGACCCAGGTCTTCAACGATGCCGGGCAGATCGTGCCGGTCACGGTCGTGCAGGCCGGGCCCTGCGTGGTCACCGCCGTGCGCACCCCGGACAGCGACGGGTACTCCGCCGTGCAGCTCGGCTTCGGCGAGATCGACCCGCGCCGGGTGACCAAGCCGGTCAGCGGCGTCTTCGCCAGCGCCGGCCTGACCCCGCGCAGGTACCTGGCCGAGCTGCGCACCGACGACGCGTCGGAATACACGCTCGGCCAGGAAGTCACCGCCGAGGTGTTCGCCAGCGGGCAGCGCGTGGACGTGACCGGCCGGAGCAAGGGCAAGGGCACCGCGGGCGTCATGAAGCGGCACGGCTTCCACGGGCTGGGCGCCGCGCACGGCACCCAGCGCAAGCACCGCTCGCCGGGCTCCATCGGCGCCTGCGCGACCCCGGGCCGGGTGTTCAAGGGGCTGCGGATGGCCGGCCGCATGGGCGGCGGGCGGACCACCGTGCAGTCGCTCACCGTGCATTCGGTCGACGCCGAGCGCGGGCTGCTGCTGATCAAGGGCGCGGTGCCCGGCCCGAGCGGCCGCGTCGTCCTGGTCCGCAGCGCGGCCAGGACCCCGCGGGACCAGGGAGGTGAGGCCCGATGACCGCGGTCAGCGTCATCGGCGCAGCGGACAAGACGGTGGACCTGCCCGAGGAGATCTTCGCCGCCAAGGTGAACGTGCCGCTGATCCACCAGGTCGTGGTGGCGCAGCAGGCCGCGGCCAGGCAGGGCACGCACGCCGCCAAGACCCGGGGCCAGGTCCGCGGCGGCGGCCGGAAGCCGTACCGGCAGAAGGGCACCGGGCGCGCGCGCCAGGGTTCCCTCCGGGCGCCCCAGTACGCGGGCGGCGGCATCGCGCACGGCCCGGTGCCGCGTTCCTACGCGCAGCGGACGCCGAAGAAGATGAAGGTCGCGGCCTTGCGCGGCGCGCTGTCCGACCGGTTCAGCCACGGTCGGGTCCAGGTGGTCAGCGGGTTCGTCGACGGCGACGTGCCCAGGACCAAGGAGGCCGTGGCTGTGCTGACCGGCGCCCTGTCCTCTTCCGGCGGCTCGCTGGGGCGGCCGGTGCTGGTGGTCGCGCACCGCGATGACGACGTCACCTGGAAGTCGCTGCGGAACGTCCCCGGCGTGCACGTCCTCGCCGAGGACCAGCTCAACACCTACGACGTGCTGGCCAGCGATCACGTGGTCTTCACCGAGCAGGCCCTGACGGCGTTCGTGGCCAGGTCAGCGAAGGAGACCGCGAAGTGAGCCGGGACAACAACCCGAGGGACATCCTGCTGCGGCCGGTCGTCTCGGAGAAGAGCTACGGGCTGCTCGATGAGGGCAAGTACACCTTCGTCGTCGCTCCGCACGCCAACAAGACCCAGATCAGGCACGCGGTCGAGACCGTGTTCCGGGTCAAGGTCACCAACGTCAACACCGTGAACCGGCCGGGCAAGCGCCGGCGCACCCGGTACGGCTGGGGCAAGCGGCCGGACACCAAGCGGGCGATCGTCACCCTCGCCGAGGGCGACCGGATCGACATCTTCACGGGTTAAGGGGACTCATGGCTATCCGTAAGTACAAGCCGACCACCCCGGGCCGGCGCGGCGCGAGCGGCTCCGACTTCGCCGAAGTCACCCGCAGCGAGCCGGAGAAGTCGCTGGTGCGCCCGCTGCACTCGCGCGGCGGCCGGAACGTGCACGGCCGGATCACCGCCCGGCACCAGGGCGGCGGCCACAAGCGGTCCTACCGGCTGATCGACTTCCGGCGCGCGGACAAGGACGGCGTGCCGGCCAAGGTCGCGCACATCGAGTACGACCCGAACCGCACCGCGCGCGTCGCGCTGCTGCACTACGCGGACGGCGAGAAGCGCTACATCATCTGCCCGCAGGGCCTGTCCGCCGGCGACCGGGTGGAAAGCGGCCCCGGCGCGGACATCAAGCCGGGCAACTCGCTGCCGCTGCGCAGCATCCCGACCGGCACCGTGGTGCACGCCATCGAGCTGCGGCCGGGCGGCGGGGCGAAGATCGCGAGGTCGGCCGGCGCCGGCGTGCAGCTGCTCGCCAAGGAGGGCGGCTACGCCCAGCTGCGGATGCCGTCCGGCGAGATCCGCAGGGTCGACGCGACCTGCCGGGCCACGGTCGGTGAGGTGGGCAACGCCGAGCAGGGCAACGTCAAGCTCGGCAAGGCCGGCCGCAGCAGGTGGAAGGGCCGCCGCCCGTCCGTGCGCGGCGTGGCCATGAACCCCGTCGACCATCCGCTCGGCGGCGGCGAGGGCAAGAGCTCCGGCGGACGTCATCCGGTCAGCCCGTGGGGCCAGCCGGAAGGCCGGACCCGGCGGGCGCACAAGCCGAGTGACCGGCTGATCAGCCGTCGCCGCGGCAGGAACAAGCGGTAGGAGCAGTACCCGATGCCTCGTAGCCTTAAGAAGGGCCCCTTCGTGGACGACCACCTGATGAAGAAGGTGGACGCCCAGAACGACAGGGGGGCCAAGACCGTCATCAGGACGTGGTCCAGGCGTTCCATGATCGTGCCGGCCATGCTCGGGCACACGATCGCCGTCCACGACGGCAGGAAGCACATCCCGGTGTTCATCACCGAGTCGATGGTGGGCCACAAGCTCGGCGAGTTCGCGCCCACGCGGACTTTCCGTAGTCACGTCAAGGACGACCGGCGCAGCCGCCGCTAGCCGGACTCAGGAGGAAGAATGGAAGCCAGGGCAATGGCGCGGTACGTCCGCGTCACGCCGCGGAAGGCCCGCCGGGTGGTGGACCTGATCCGCGGGCTGCCCGCCGACGAGGCGCAGGCCGTGCTCTCCTTCGCGCCGCAGTCGGCCAGCGACCAGGTCGGCAAGGTGCTCGCCAGCGCGATCGCCAACGCGGACGCCCAAGGCGGGCGCGCCGACCGGGGCATGCTGTGGGTGCGCCGCGCCTGGGTCGACGAGGGGCCGACGGCGCCGCGCTTCCGGCCGCGCGCCCAGGGCCGCGGTTACCGGATCAACAAGCGCACCAGCCATATCACGGTCATCGTCTCCGACGACACCGAAGGAGGGACCCGCTAGTGGGGCAGAAGGTGAACCCGCACGGGTTCCGGCTCGGCATCACCACGGACTTCAAGAGCCGCTGGTACGCCGACAAGCTGTACAAGGAGTACGTCGCCGAGGACGTGGCCATCCGGCGGATGCTGCAGCGCGGCATGGAACGGGCCGGCATCTCCAAGGTCGAGATCGAGCGGACCAGGGACCGGGTACGCGTGGACATCCACACCGCCCGGCCGGGGATCGTCATCGGCCGCCGCGGCGCGGAGGCCGACCGCATCCGCGGCGACCTGGAGAAGCTGACCGGTAAGCAGATCCAGCTGAACATCCTCGAGGTGAAGAACCCCGAGATCGACGCCCAGCTGGTGGCCCAGGGAGTCGCCGAGCAGCTGTCCAGCCGGGTGTCGTTCCGGCGGGCCATGCGCAAGGCCATCCAGAGAGCGATGAAGGGCGGCGCCAAGGGGATCCGGGTGCAGTGCTCGGGACGCCTGGGCGGCGCCGAGATGTCGCGGTCGGAGTTCTACCGCGAGGGCCGCGTGCCGCTGCACACGCTGCGCGCGGACATCGACTACGGCTTCTACGAGGCCCGCACCACCTTCGGCCGGATCGGCGTGAAGGTCTGGATCTACCGGGGCGAGGCGCCGACCAGCCGGGCCGGCCGCGAGGCGCAGCAGGCCGCGTTGCGCGCGGCCGCGCAGCAGCGGACCCAGCGCCCGCGCGACTCGCAGTCTTCGGGCCGGCGCCGCCGCGGAGCCGAGGCCCCGG
Organism: Streptosporangiaceae bacterium; assembly: GCA_030044595.1. Lineage (GTDB taxonomy): Bacteria > Actinomycetota > Actinomycetes > Streptosporangiales > Streptosporangiaceae > Palsa-504. Next base: position 3,104 of record JASHVM010000360.1, on the reverse strand, counting down.
CGGCGGGCGAGGAGGGCTGAGGACATGCTCATCCCGCGCAGGGTCAAGCACAGGAAGCAGCACCGCCCGCACCGGACGGGCAATGCCACCGGCGGAACCCACGTGTCGTTCGGCGAGTTCGGGATCCAGGCGCTTGAGCACGCCTACGTGACCAACCGGCAGATCGAGGCCGCCCGTATCGCCATGACCCGGCACATCCGCCGCGGCGGGAAGGTCTGGATCAACATCTACCCGGACCGGCCGCTGACCAAGAAGCCGGCCGAGACCCGGATGGGATCCGGCAAGGGATCACCGGAATGGTGGATCGCCAACGTGAAGCCCGGCCGGGTCATGTTCGAGCTGTCCGGGGTCTCGGAGCCCGTGGCCAGGGAGGCGCTGCGCCGCGCGATCCACAAGCTCCCGATGAAGTGCCGGGTGGTCAAGCGAGAGGTGGGTGAGGGCTGATGGCTAACGGCCTGACCGCGCAGCTGCGCGTGTCCACCGAGGAGGAACTGCGTACCAAGCTGGCCGAGGCCAAGGAAGAGCTGTTCAACCTGCGCTTCCAGGGCGCTACCGGGCAGCTGGAAAGCCACGGCAGGCTGCGCGCGGTGCGCAAGGAAATCGCCCGCATCTACACGGTGATGCGCGAGCGCGAGCTCGGGATCATCACCTTGATCGAGGACTCCGGCGAGCCGGAGGACCTCGGCCAGCCGGCGCCGGAGGCGGCCGCCGCCGAGCCCGAGGCCACCGATGACGCAGCCGAGGAGGCGGAGGAGTGAGCGAGGAAGCCACCGGCGGTGCCGCGACCACACGCGGTTACCGCAAGGGCAGGGAAGGCTACGTGGTCAGCGACAAGATGGACAAGACCGTCGTCGTCGTCGTCGAAGACCACGTCAAGCACCCCAAGTACGGCAAGGTCTTGCGCCGTACCAAGAAGTACAAGGCGCACGACGCCGCCAACGCCTGCGGCGTCGGCGACCGCGTGCTGTTGATGGAGACCCGGCCGCTGTCGGCGACCAAGCGCTGGCGCGTAGCCGAGATCCTCGAGAAGGCCAAGTAAGAACGTTGAGACCAAGTGAGATCTTGGTCCCTCCGGGACCCCAGGGGGGTCAAAGGGGGACGGGCAGTCCCCCCTGTACGGGGGGTCACCGGGGGGCAGAGCCCCCGGGGAAGACAGGGAGTTGACGTGATCCAGCAGGAGTCGCGGCTCAAGGTCGCCGACAACACGGGTGCCAAGGAGATCCTCTGCATCCGTGTGCTCGGCGGCAGCGGCCGGCGATACGCGGGCATCGGTGACGTCATCGTGGCGACGGTGAAGGATGCCCTTCCCGGCGCCGGCGTGAAGAAAGGTGACGTCGTCAAGGCGGTCGTGGTGCGCACCCGCAAGGAGCGGCGCCGCGGCGACGGCTCCTACATCCGGTTCGACGAGAACGCGGCCGTGCTGATCAGGGACGGCGGTGACCCGCGCGGCACCCGCATCTTCGGCCCGGTCGGCCGTGAGCTGCGCGAGAAGCGGTTCATGCGGATCATCTCGCTGGCCCCGGAGGTGCTCTAGATGAAGATCAGGAAGGGCGACCACGTGGTCGTCGTCGCGGGTCGTGACCGGGGCCGCACCGGCCTGGTGATCGCGGCCTACCCGGACCGGCGCAAGGTGCTCGTCCAGGGCGTCAACATCGTCAAGAAGAACAAGAAGGTCACCTACCAGGGCCAGCGCGGCGCCAAGGAAGGCGGCATCACGCACGAAGAGGCGCCGATCGACGTGAGCAACGTCCAGCTGGCCGATCCGGACGGCAAGAACCCGGTTCGGGTCGGCTACCGGTACGACGACGACGGCCACAAGATCCGCGTGGCCAGGCCGACCGGGAAGGACGTCTGATGGCGACCGAGGCCCCGCCGATTCCGCGGCTCAAGCAGCGCTACCGGGACGAGATCGCGTCGGCGCTCAAGGACGAGTTCGGCTACGGCAACGTGATGCAGATCCCCGCGCTGACCAAGATCGTGGTGAACATGGGCGTCGGCGAGGCGGCCAGGGACGCCAAGCTCATCGAGGGCGCGGTGCGCGACCTGTCCGCCATCACCGGGCAGCGCCCGGCCGTGGCCAGGGCGAAGAAGTCCGTGGCCCAGTTCAAGCTGCGCGAGGGCATGCCCATCGGCGCGCACGCCACGCTGCGCGGCGACCGCATGTGGGAGTTCCTCGACCGCCTGCTCACGATCGCGCTGCCCCGGATCCGCGACTTCCGCGGCCTGTCCGACCGGCAGTTCGACGGGCACGGGAACTACACGTTCGGCCTGAACGAGCAGCTCATGTTCCACGAGATCGATCCGGACAAGGTGGACAGGCAGCGCGGGATGGACATCACCGTGGTGACCTCCGCGACCAACGACGCCGAAGGCCGCTCGCTGCTGCGGCGGCTCGGCTTCCCATTCAGGGAGGGGTGACAAGTGGCGAAGAAGGCGCTGATTGCCAAGCAGAAGCGGACCCCGAAGTTCAAGGTCCGCGGCTACACGCGGTGCACCCGCTGCGGGCGGCCGCGGGCCGTCTACCGCAGGTTCAGCCTGTGCCGGATCTGCTTCCGCACGATGGCGCACCGCGGCGAGCTGCCCGGCATCACCAAGTCCAGCTGGTAAGCCCACGTGAGCGATATTCAGACCGGCTGGCGAGCACGGGCCTGGTGTCCGTCCGAGCGGTCGGTGCCAGAAACTGAATAACGCGAACTTTCGAATAGAATACAGAACGAGAACACCGCAGGTCCCGCGGGAAACCACGGTGAGGAAGGCCTCAAGGCCATGACGATGACCGACCCGATCGCAGACATGCTCTCGCGTCTGCGCAACGCGAACTCGGCGTACCACGAAACGGTGGGCATGCCGTACTCCAAGATCAAGTCCCATATCGCGGAGATCCTCCAGCAGGAGGGCTACATCGCCGCCTGGCGCGTGGAAGACGCCGAGGTGGGCAAGAACCTGGTGATCACGCTCAAGTACGGCAACGCGCGCGAGCGCTCCATCGCCGGCATCAAGCGGGTGTCCAAGCCGGGGCTGCGCGTCTACGCGAAAAAGGACAACCTGCCCCGGGTCCTCGGCGGCCTCGGCGTGGCGATCATCTCCACCTCCGGCGGCCTGCT
>JASHVM010000359.1:0-3207 GCA_030044595.1 Streptosporangiaceae bacterium | reverse complement strand
TCAGCGCCATCCAAATCTGAACCGACACTTACCGGCACCGCAACTTTCCATGTCGAATCTGAAGCCCCCGGATGGTGGACAGGTACCATTGTCCTCGCCGGTGACGGTACGGATGGTAACCGTTGGCACACGTCAACGGCTGACGGCATTAACTGGTCAACCCCCAGGACATGAACGACGGAACTCATACCGCCAGGCGGTGAATAGTCGTCATGTGACGAGACTTTTGCGCCGGCAGTTCTTGCTCGTGCCGGCCGCGGCCGAGCCGCCGGGGAGATGCCGTGGCGCAGCGCTTTGCGGACGCTGTCCGCGCCGGCAACGGCCCCCGCGTAATGGCCGTAGCAGACAGCGTCTGCTCTTGATGGCGCCAGGTCAGTGGTGCCCCGCCGGCGCGCAATCCCATCGTTGACGATACATATCTTCCGATGTATCTTTAACGATATGGATGCGCTAGACCTGATCGTGCTCGGCCGGCAGCTCGCGAAGATCGGCGAGGAAGCCATGCGAGGCTCAAAGAAGCCGTCGATGGCTACCGGACCCAGCCTGGTGCTCAGAGATGTCTTCGCGCACCGCGATACCTCGATCAATGAGATAGCCGAGCGGACTGGCCTGCCCCAGAGCTACGTATCGGAATCGGTCGCCAGGCTGCGCGAGCAGGCGCTCGTCCAGACCGGGATCGACCCGGCTGACAAGCGCCGGACCCTGGTGCGGATCAGCGACGCACATCCGCGCACGGTCGCCAGCAAGGGCGCCGTCGCGGTCGATGCCGCGCTGGCCGAAGCCCTCGGGTACAGCGACACAGACGCCGCCCGGCCGGTGCTCGACACGCTGACGATGCTGTCCGAGCGGCTGCGGCCAGCCCAGCCTGGCCCGGTTCTGGAGCAGCTCAGGCGGGCACGACACGACATGGAGCAGTAGTTGAGGACACGTGCATAGCGGGCTTCTGGTCCTACTGCGGACCTGGCTGATAAACGCCCGGCCGTGGCAGCGGCTGCTCGCCGCGGCGATCGCCGCCGGCGCCGGGGCGGCACTGGCCGTCCTGGGGCATTTGGGCGGAGTCGCGCTGGTGATCGCCGGAGTCATCGTCGCCCGGCCCGCGATCACAGTACCGCTTCACCGGGCGCGGGCCACCATCTGCCGCCTATCTCCAGCGCGCGGCGCGCGCCGTCCGCTGACGGAGCAGCCAGGATCCGATGCCGGAGACCGCGCAGGTAGCCGAACCCCTGAGAATGCGCGAACTCGATAACGGCTCCGTCGCCTTGCCCCCGCGCATAACGCTGCCTGCGACCAGCCTGTCCGATGCTGTCGCTCACCTGGGATCGGCCCGTCCGCGTGTCGGGCCAGCCTTGTATCGCATGTCGTCGTGGTCAGGCCTGGTGGTCAGGTCGGATCGGTGCCGTCTCAGACGTGCAGGGTGGGCCGGTAGGTGAGCTCTTGGATGTTGCCGTCGAGCGTCCGGCTCTCGATCAGCTCCAGGTCGAAGTCGGCCGCACCCTGGAAGATCGGGTCCAGTCCGGTCTGACCGGTGATCACAGGGAAGAGCGTCACCTGGACGCGGTCGACCAGGCCGGCGGCCATCAGCGCCCGGTTCATCGACAGGCTGCCGTGCGAGCGCAACGGCACGTCGGACTCCTCCTTGAGCCGGGCGACGACGTCGACGGCGTCGCCGCTCACGACGGTCGCATCGGGCCAGTCGAGGGGTCCTTCCAGCGTGGTCGACACCACCGTCGCCGGCAGGCTCCTCATCCGGGTGACCCACGGGTCACGCACATCGGACTCCTCGGTGCTCGAGGCCAGCATCGCCGCGAACGCCCGATACGTGCTGGCCCCGAAAACCATCCGCTGCTCCTGGTCGTACAGGGCGAGGCGGCGAGCGAGGAGCTCGGGGCCTTGCTTGCCCCAGTAGCCGCCCCAGTCGCCGCCGGCGCCGCCAAAGCCGTCGAGGCTGGAAAAGACGTCGAACGTGTAGGTAGCGGTCATGATGCTCTCCTCGCGTGCAATTGATCAGGCGTGCGCTGGTACAGACGGGCAACCACGGCGAAACTCATCGCCGCCGGACTCCTGGAATCCGGCCCCTGGATGCGGCCCTCAGGACTTTCACGAGGAGCTACCCGGCTAGACAACTGCCACAGTGGCCGCTCCGTGCCTGTCCCTGCGACCTCTGGGTTATGAGCAGGCCGAGCACTGTTCGCAACCCGTCCCAGCCCGTCGCTCACACCTCTGCCGGCCTCGACCGACGTGCGACGCGGGAGCATTCATGATCGGCTAATCGCGGTCAGGTAGCAACGCGACTTGCCAGTCGTCTCGGTATACCACCATTGACTTGGGCGGATTCTTGCGCCGGATGACACGAAAGGCGCGGCCGCTGGCTCGAGCCCCGGCCGCCACGCGCAGGCCATAGGCACGCCATCCGCGCTCGGTGAACCAGAAACGCACCCGGGGGTTGGACAGCAGAGGCATCGTCAAGTCGCCCCACGCCTCATCCGCGACTCCGGCGTTGAACGCACCCATCAGCCGGCCCCGGCGCGGCGAGACCTCCAGGGCACCGGACTGCTCCGACCAGACCCACTCGGTCGACTCTCCGACCACACGGTAGATCAACTCACCACGACCGTCGGCAGTTGCTCGCGCAGTCCGGCCGTATCTTCGCCCGGCTTGACCCTGAAGCGGGTGAGCTGCGCCCACATATCCGATCCCCCTTGACCATCGTGGCCGTCCCGCGCCACGGCCACAGCGAACGCCGCGGATGATCCTGCCACAGCGGTGCCGCCTGAAGCCAGCATCTGTCACACGGACACGCCAGGGCTAGCCTGCCTCTACTGAGCCATGATCATCGTCATGACCCGCAGGCTCGCCCGCACGCCGGGCCGCACTGGCACCGCGGCCGGGCCCCAGGTCACCTGGAAGCCCGTAAGGTAGGCCAGATGATCATGCGCATCTGGCGGACGCAGGTGGATATCACGCAAGCGACCGAGTATGAGCGGTTCGCCGCCGGGCAATCGCTGCCGATGTTCCGCGCGCACCGGGGGTTCAGCGGCGTGCTGTTCGGGCGCCACGGCGCTGACTGCATCGTCATCACCCTCTGGGAGGACGATGCAGCAGCGGATGCCCTGGAGGACTCGCCGTACTACCGGGATACCGTCGCTCGCATCAGCGCGACGGGATTCCTGACCGGTCCGTCACAGATCGAGCGTTTCACGGTGCACG
>JASHVM010000358.1:0-5199 GCA_030044595.1 Streptosporangiaceae bacterium | reverse complement strand
GATCATCCGGTCGTCGAGCGCGTCCGCACCGCGACCGACCTGGTGCGGACCCGCTCGCCGGGGCTGGCCGTGGACGGGGAGCTCCAATTCGATGCCGCGCTCGCCGAGGCGGTCGCCACCCGCAAGGCGCCGGGCTCGCCGGCGGCCGGGCGGGCGAACGTGTTCGTCTTCCCCAACCTTGACGCAGCCAACATCGCGTACAAGATCACCGAGCGGCTGGCGCACGCGACCGCGATAGGCCCCATCCTGCAGGGGCTCGCCGCTCCCATGAACGACCTGTCCCGCGGCTGCAGCGTGGACGACATCGTCAGCGTCGCCCTGGCCAGCGCCGTGCAGGCGCCCACACGGTGCGCCCCCGCCTGGGAAGCACATCCAACGGCCACGGTGGCCCAGACAGATTAACAAGCCGCACCAAAACGGGTACGCGCGAGCGTCGGCGCGTAAGGGTCCCCGCGCCCATGCAGCGGACGCTGTGCCTGGCGAGGGGCTGGGGTGCGGCCGGCAACGCCGCCCGGGCGTGGCAGGATGTCGCCGGATGGCCAGCTGGAGGGCAGGTGCGGGCGTGCGGGTTGTGGTGGTGGGGGCTGGGTTCGCTGGGCTGCTGGCGGCGTACCGGATAGCGCAGGCCGGCCATGAGGTCGTCGTCTTGGAGGCGCGGGACCGTGTGGGCGGGCGCGTCTGGTCCCAGGAACTGGCTCCCGGCGACGTGCGCAGTGTCGTCGAGCGGGGCGGTGAGTTCGTGCTGGACGGCTATGACGTGATGCGGACGGTGGTGGCCGAACTGGGCTTGGAGTTTGCGGACATGACGATGTCCTACTACGAGCGGGAGCCGCGCGGTGCGGCGCTGGTCACGCACCGGGACCTGGCCCGGTGCGCCGCCGTGGTGGCTGGCGCCGCTGCCTCGGCCCCGCGCGGCACGTCACTCGCTCAGGTGGTTTCGCGCTGGCGCGGGTCCCCGGCCGTACTGGCCGCGTATGCGTCCCGCGTCGAGGTCACCAACGGCGTCGACGCGGGGGTCCTGGCCGCCGCGGCCGTCACCGATGTCACCGCGGGGTTCGCCCGCCGGCCCTGCTGGCGGGTAGCAGGGGGTAACCAGCGGGTGGCCCAAGGCCTGGCCGACCGCCTCGGGACGTCGGTACGGCTGCGTAGCCCGGTACGGTCGATTGAGCATGATCACCAGCGTGTGCGGGTACGCGCCGACGACGGCGAGGTGGCCGGGGATGCGGTCATCGTCGCGGTGCCGATGGCCGTCCTGCGTGACTTGCCGTTCTCGCCGGGCTTTCCCGGCAGCTGCCGGGAAGCCTGGCGGCGGGCCGGTCTCGCGCATAATGCCAAGCTGCACGTCCCGCTGACCCGCCCGGCCCCCGCCTCGGCGGTGCAAAGCGTGCCGGAACGGTTCTGGACCTGGACGGCGACGGACGCTTCGGGGCAGGTCCAGCCGGTCGTGCATGCGTTCGGCGGCACCCAGGCCGGGCTGGCCGCCCTGGCCGTAGCCGAAGGACCGGCGAGGTGGGCGTCGCGGGTGGCCGCGCTACGGCCCGAGCTGTCGATGGACCCTGACCGGGCCTTGCTCACCACCTGGAACGAGGACCCATGGGCAGGGGAGTCATACTCCGCGCTCACCGTAGCGGCGGCCGACGGGGACGACCAGCTCATAGCCGCTCCCCTGGGCAGGGTGCAAATCGCCGGCGAGCACACCGCCGGAGCCTGGGCGGGCCTGATGGAGGGCGCCTTGCGCTCCGGCCTGCGCGCAGCCGAGGAGGTCCTCACCACCGCGCATCGACCTTGAGCCCAAAACGACAGCGGCGGTACGGTCATGGCTGCTGGACGGCGGCGCGTCGTGGCTTGGGATCGGCGGGCTGGCTGGCCGTAGGCTTGGCGGGTGAGCGTTTGTCCGTCGTGCGGGCACGGCAACCAGGCCGGCGCGAAGTTCTGCTCGGAGTGCGGTGTGGCGCTGGCGGCGGCTGAGCGGCCCGCCGCTGAGGAACGCAAGGTCGTCACGGTGCTTTTCGCGGACCTGGTCGGGTTCACCTCCCGGGCCGAGCAGCTGGATCCGGAGGACGTGCGGGCGCTGCTGTCGCCGTTTTACGCGCGGCTGCGCTCAGAGCTGGAGCGGTTCGGCGGGACGGTGGAGAAGTTCATCGGGGATGCGGTGATGGCGCTGTTCGGGGCGCCGGCCGCGCACGAGGATGATCCGGAGCGGGCGGTGCGCGCCGCGCTGGCGATCCGGGACTGGGTGCGGGAGCAGGGACAGGTCCAGGTCCGGGTCGGGGTGAACACGGGGGAGGCGCTGGTCGTGATGGCTGCCCGGCCGGGGCAGGGTGAGGGGATGGCCGCCGGGGATGTGGTGAACACCACGGCGCGGCTGCAGGCCGCGGCGCCGGTGAACGGGGTGCTGGTCGGGGAGCGCACGTTCCGGCAGACGCGCGGGGTGATCGAGTACCGGGCGGCGCCGCCGGTGGCGGCGAAGGGCAAGCGGGAGCCGGTGCCGGCCTGGGAGGCGGTGCAGGCGCGGGCCCGGCTGGGGGTGGATGTCCCGCATGTGGCGCGGGCGGCGCTGGTGGGCCGGGACCGGGAGCGGGAGGTGTTGCGGGAGGCGCTGGCGCGGGTGCGGGCGGAGCGGTCGCCGCAATTGGTGACGCTGGTAGGGGTGCCGGGGATGGGCAAGTCCCGGCTGGTGTTCGAGCTGTCCAAGCTGGTGGATGCCGAGCCGGAGCTGATCAGCTGGCGGCAGGGCCGGTCGCTGCCGTACGGCGAGGGGATGAGTTTCTGGGCGCTAGCGGAGATGGTCAAGGCGCAGGCGGGCATCCTGGAGACCGATACCCCGGACGCGGCTGCGGCCAAGCTGGCCCAGATGACCGGGCACGTGCTGGGCCGCGCACCGGACGCAGGCTGGGTGGTCCGGCACCTGGCCGCGCTGGCCGGCCTGGGGGACGGCGATGCGCCGCTCGGCGGCGACCGCGGCGAGGTGTTCACGGCGTGGCGGCAGTTCCTTGAGGCGCTGGCCGAACAGCGGCCGCTGGTGCTGGTGTTCGAGGATCTGCACTGGGCCGATGACGGGCTGCTGGACTTCGTGGACTACCTGGCCGAGTGGGCGGGCCAGGTGCCGCTGCTGGTGGTCGCGACGGCCCGGCCGGAGCTGCTGGCCCGGCGGCCGGGCTGGGGCGGCGGCAAGCCGAACGCGGTCACGCTGTCGCTGGCCCCGCTGTCGGATGCGGACACGGCGCGGCTCATCGGCGCGCTGCGCGGCCGCGCGGTGCTGGATGCGGGGCAGCAGGCCGTGCTGCTAGCGCAGGCTGGCGGGAACCCGCTGTTCGCCGAGCAGTACGTGCAGATGCTGGCCGAGCATCAGGCCGGGGAGCAGCTGCCGGTGCCGGACTCGGTGCAGGGCCTCATCGCCGCCCGGCTCGACCTGCTAGCGCCCCTCGGCAAGCGGCTGCTGCAGGACGCCGCGGTGATGGGCAAGGTGTTCTGGCCCGGCGCGGTCACCGCGCTCGGCGGTGCACCCGGCGGCAGGGAGCTGGAGGAGGCGCTGCACGGGCTGGAGCGCCGGCAGTTCATCCGTCGCGACCGGGCCTCGTCGCTGGCCGGGGAATCACAGTATGCGTTCGTGCATGTGCTGGTGCGCGACGTCGCCTACGGGCAGATCCCCCGGGCGGACCGGGTCGGCAAACACGCCGCCGCGGCCGGCTGGATAGAGTCGCTGGGCCGGGTCGGCGATCACGCCGAGATGCTCGCGCATCACTACCAGCACGCGCTGGGCCTGGCCCGCGCCGCCGGCCAGGACACTGCGGAGCTGGCGCCCCGGACCCGGGCCGCGCTGCACCGGGCCGGTGACCGCGCCCTGGCCCTCAACGCCATGCCCGTGGCCGCCGGGTACTACCGGGCGGCGCTGGCGCTCTGGCCTCAACAGGCGCATCGAGCACGGGCCGACCTGCTGCGGCTGCTGGGCACCGCACTGTATGAGGCCGGCGAGCTGGAGCAGGCCGAAGCGGTGCTGGCCGAAGGCTGCAAGGCGGCCACAGCCGCCCACCTGCCCGCGGTGCAGGCGCGGATCCGCGTCCGGCTCGCGGAAGCCCGCGGCCATCGAGGCGGCCCCGGCGAAGACACCCTCGCCGAGTGCGAGGCGGCCACCGCCATCCTCGAGGCCGAAGGTGATCTTGAGGGCCTGGCCGAGGCGTGGCTGCTGGCCGGCATGGCCCTGCTCTGGCTCGGTGACTCGCCCGCCGACCAGCAAGCCTTCGAGCGCGCCGTAGGCTACGCGGCCCAAGCCGGCCACCGCCGCCTGCAGATGCAGGCCAGCGGCTGGCTCGCTGGGACCTTCGCGTACCTGCCCGTCCCCGCCGACACGGCGATCGCCCGCGCCGAGCAACTGCTGCAGGCGGCGAACGGCGACCCGTGGGCCGAAGCCGAGATGCTGATGCCGCTTTCGCACCTCTACGCGTACGTCGGTCGTTTCGCCGAGGCCCGGGACGCAATCGCGCGCGCCCGCTCGGTGTATGACCGTTCCGGAGCGAAACTCAAGTGGGCCGACGGCGCCGGCGTGGCCGGTGAGATGGAGCTGATCTTGGGAGACTCCGCCGCAGCCGAGCACCACTTGCGGGAGGCGTGCGAGGCGTTCCGTGCCATGGGCGAGCGCGGATACCTGAGCAGCGTCGCCGGCTGGCTCGCGGAGGCGCTCTACGCGCAGGGCCGGCTAGACGAGGCCCAGCAGATAGCTGAGGAAGCCCAGGCCGCCGCCGCACCCGACGACATCGACGCCCAGGCCCGGTGGCGGGCGGCCCGGGCCAAGGTACTCGCCCGGGCCGGCCGGTTCCCCGCCGCGCGGGTGCTGCTGGACGAGGCAGCGGCGCTGGTTGCGCCAACCTCGTGGGTAGCGCTCCAGGCCGAGATACTGCTGGCCAGGGCCGAGGTGGACCGGCTCGCCGGGGCACCGGAGCAGGCCGCGGCCAGCCTGCGCGCGGCGCTGCGCATCTACACCGACCGGCACGCCACCCATCTCGCGGGTCAGGTCGCGGCCGTCCTCGCCAGCATCGACGGCCACCCCAACGCCAAGCTGGCCTAGGAGCCTGCCGAAAAGGGGTGAACTGCACCAGTTCCCTGGGGACGTCAAGCGTGGCACCATGAACGATCACGTAGAGCCCCTCTGCGGAAGGCGAACCGATGAGCCACGCGGTCATACCGGCTCCGGCGCGGTTC
>JASHVM010000032.1:0-2521 GCA_030044595.1 Streptosporangiaceae bacterium | reverse complement strand
CTGGAGGAGACCGCCGAGGCGGACCTCATCGTGCACGTGGTGGACGGGTCGGACCCGGAGCCCGAGGCGCAGATCGCCGCCGTCCGCGGCGTGCTCGCCGAGATCGGCGCGGCGCACGTGCCCGAGCTCGTGGTGGTCAACAAGATCGACACGGCCGACCCGGTCGTGCTCCAGGCGCTGGCGGCGCGCGAACCGGGCAGCGTCAGCGTCTCGGCGAAGACCGGCGCGGGCCTGGCCGCCTTGGCCGAATCGATCGAAGCCGCGTTGCCGCAGCTGGACGCGCAGGTCCGGGTCATCGTGCCGTACCACCGCGGCGACCTGGTCGCGCGCGCCCACGCGGAGGGTCAGGTGCTGAGCGCCGAGCACGTGCCCGACGGCACGTTGCTGCAAGCGCGGGTCCCGCCGGGCCTGGCCGCGCAGCTGGAAGCCGCGGCCTTGACCCCGGCGGGGTCGTGACCACAGCGCGCATCGGCCAAACGTGACAGTGGTCACATTTGGCGGGCTTTTTGACGCCGACTACGAACGCCCGAACCGCGCCAGAGGATAGGGTTCGCATTTCGCTGAAGGGCTTGTCTGCGGCAGCAGCGGTGCAATAACGTATCTGAATCGATACGTTGGTTGCCGCACCCGCTCGGCGCTGACGCGCGTTGCGTGGTGCGCAAGCGAAGCTCGAACCGGCCTGCCAGGTGTTCCTGGCGTGCCCAAGTCATGGCAGGTGGTCGTTCATGGTGCGTGAGGTCACCGGTCTCGGGCCAAGGGGCGGGGATCGCCGGTGACTGTGCGCCTGCTGACCAACATCGGCCGTCTGTGGACGGGATCTGAGATCCTGTCCAACGCGGCCATCGTGACGGGCGACGATCGGATCGCCTGGGTCGGGCCTGCCTCCGAGCTGCCGCAGCGCATCCCCGGGGTCGTCGACGACATCGTGGACGTGGACCACGTGGAGAACCTGGGCGGCGGCCTGGTCACCCCCGGGATGATCGACGCCCACACGCACCCGGTGTACGCGGGAAACCGCTGGGCCGAGCTCGCCATGCGCTCCAACGGCTCGTCGGTGGCCGAGATCGACCGGGCCGGCGGCGGGGTGTCGTCCACCGTGACCGTGACCAGGGGCACCGACCCGTGGACCTTGTGCAACGGGGTGCGGGAGCGGATGGGCCGCTGGCTCCGGTCCGGGGCCACGACGATCGAGGCCAAGACCGGCTACCACCTGACCAGGGACGGCGAGCTGGCCGACGTCCGCATGCTCCGCGGGCTCGAGGGCGAGCCGGGCATGCCGCGGGTGCACGTCACGTTCCTGGCCGCCCACCAGGTCCCGCCCGAGTTCTTCGGCCGCCGCAGCGACTACATCGACGCGGTGAGCTCGTGGTGCGCGGACGCCGCCGCGGTCGGCGCGGACAGCGTGGACGTGTACTGCGAGGAGGGCGGGTTCTCCGAGGACGAGGCGCGCTGGATCCTCAACGCCGGGCGCCGGACTGGCCTGCTGCCCCGCGTGCACGCCTGCGGGGAAGCGCATAACGGTGCCGCCCTGCTGGCCGCCGAGCTGGGCTGCGCCTCCGCCGACGTGCTGCACGAAGCCGGCGAGGACGACGTGGCCTCGCTCGCGCGGGCGGGCGTGGCCGCCGTGGTATGCCCCGGCACCGCCCTGCAAACCAACGCCAGGCCGCCGGTCCGGGCGCTGCTCGACAAGGGTGTCGCCGTCGCGCTCGGCTCGGGTCATGCCCCCGGCCTGACCGGGATCACCTCGATGGCCCTCGTGATCTCCATCGCCGTCTCCTACCTCGGCATGAGCGTCGAGGAGGCGCTGCGGGCGGCGACGATCGGCGGCGCGCACGCGCTCCGGGCGCCCGACCGCGGCGCCATGGTGCGCGGCCGGCTCGCCGACATGGTGCTCTGGGACGCCGACCACGAGGGCGCGTTCGTCTGGTCGTTCGGCCTGGCTCCGCGCCGCGTGTGGCTCGGCGGCGAGCCGGTCACCTGAGGCCCGCTTCCGCTCCGAGCCGGGTGCTTCCCCGGCCTGCCCGGTTCGGCACGCGTGCCGTCGGCGTGGCATGCTGCCTTCATGGCAGCGCGCACCGCGGCAAGCCCGCCCGCCACGGGGATCGCCCCGGTCACGGTCGTCGTCGGCGAGGAGGAGTTCCTCGTCGACCGCGCCGTCCGGGACCTGATCGCCGCCGGGCAAGACGCGAGCCTGGACGGCGACGTGCATGACCTGGAGGGGGCGGCGCTCGGCCCGGGCGAGCTGGACGCGCTTACCTCGCCGTCGCTGTTCGGCGGCGGCTGCGTGCTGGTGATCAGGTCCGCGCAGAACGTCGCGAAGGATGCGGCCGCCGAGCTGGCCAGGTATACGGCCAACCCCGCGCCGGGCGTGTCCCTCATCTTGACGCACGCCGGCGGCGCCAGGGGAAAAGAGCTGTTGGCCAGCGTCAAGGGCGCGGGGGCGAGAGTGATCGAGTACCCGAAGGTCACCAGGTTCACTGAGCGGCTGGATTTCGTCCGGGCGGAATTCCGGCGCGCGGGC
>JASHVM010000357.1:0-2746 GCA_030044595.1 Streptosporangiaceae bacterium | reverse complement strand
ATCCAGCTGAGCTTGGCCTGAGTCAGCTGGAATGACCCGATCGGCCGGCCGAACTGCTCGCGGGTCCGCGCGTATTCAATCGCGCTCTCCAGGCACGTTCGCGCCGCTCCGGTGACTCCCCAGGCGATGCCGAAGCGAGCCTCGGTCAGGCACGACAGCGGACCCTTCAGCCCCGACACGCCGGGAAGTACGGCGTCGGCGGGCAGGCGGACCTCCTCGAGATGCAGCTCGGACGTGATGGACGCGCGGAGCGAAAGCTTCTTGTGGATGTCGCGCGCGGTGAAGCCGGACGCGGCCTTGGGCACAAGGAACCCGCGAATGCCTTCCGAGGTGTTTGCCCATACCACCGCGATGTCGGCGATGCTGCCGTTGGTGATCCACATCTTGGTACCGGACAGCACCCAGTCGGACCCATCCTGCCTGGCGAATGTCCGCATGCCGCCCGGATCCGAGCCGTGGTCAGGCTCGGTAAGCCCGAAGCAGCCGACTGCCTCTCCGGCCGCCATCCTGGGTAGCCACTCGACCTTCTGCTCCTCCGACCCGTACCGCCAGATCGGGTACATGGCCAGGGAGCCCTGGACGGATGCGGCACTGCGCAGGCCAGAGTCGCACGCCTCCAGTTCCCGGCAGGCAACGCCGTAAGCGACCGGCCCGACACCGGCGCAGCCGTACCCGGTCAGGTGCATGCCGAACACGCCGAGCTTGCCAACTTCTGCCATGACCTCACGCGGCAGCGTGCCCGCCTCGAACCAGTCCGCTATGTGCGGCAGGACCTGGTCCGCGGCAAACGCCCGGACTGTATCGCGGATCAGACGCTCCTCGGTGCTCAGCTGGTCATCGATGTTCAGCAAGTCCGTGCTCGGCGTGCCTGTGGACATGAGCAGTTCCTCTCTATCGCTATAGATCAGGGTATTTACCGGGACATCCCTGGTATCAGCCCGGTCCCGTAACAGGCATGATCGAGCTATGAACCAACCGAACAACAACGGAAAGAAGCGTCTGTACCGGCTCCAGTACGGCCGTCTCGTGGCGGGGGTGTGTACCGGTCTCGGGGACTACTTCGGGATTGACCCCACCTTGGTGCGTCTTGCGTTCGTCTTGCTCACGTTCATCGGAGGGCTCGGTGCCCTGCTCTATCTGTGCGCATGGATAGTGATCCCGGACGAGACCGACGGCACATCCATCGCCGAGAGTTTCGTCAACAAGCGGCGGTCGTAAAGACCGGCTGCGTCGGCTGCTGAGCCGAGTCAGGCTCACCTGGGCTCGGCGGCCAGCTCCGGGACAGGCATGTGGGACGGCTAGTAGTGGCGCTCCGGCGCGATCGCGGGGTGGTGACATTGAGTGGTTTCTTGTTCCCTTTCGTCGCTGGTCAATAAGGTACGGGTGAGAGCCACCCTGCTGAAGCCCGGTCGGCGAGGCCGGACGCGGTTGCTAGGCTTTGCTGGTTCCGGCGTCTGTCCCCTATGCTGGGGCAGTCCCCCGACGGCGGACTGATACGGTTACGGCGGCCAGGAACCGTCGGCGCCCCCATCGTCTAGCGGCCTAGGACACCGCCCTTTCAAGGCGGCGGCACGGGTTCGAATCCCGTTGGGGGCACGCGTCGGCTACGGTTGATGACACGAGGTCCTGTAGAGCAGCTTGGAGTGCTCGCCACCCTGTCAAGGTGGAGGTCGCGGGTTCAAATCCCGTCAGGACCGCGGGCAACCGGGTGAGATTTCACCGGGTACCTAACCAGGTCAGGTAGCTCAGTCGGTATGAGCGTCCGCCTGAAAAGCGGAAGGTCGACAGTTCGATCCTGTCCCTGACCACCACCTCTGACCAGCAGAAATGCCCTACCGGTAGTGAATCATGTGCGGTGTGTAGTGTTTCTAGTCTCATTTTAGTCTCATTTATCCCAAGCGGACGGCCGGCATTCCGCACATCACCGCAGGTCTTCGCATCACAGATTTGCATTGGCCCGCATCGGCCGGTTCACGTACGTGGCTGCGGGCGGTGGCCGGGGTGGAAGCCGAGCTCATCGGCGGCGGCCTCACCGGCCCGGCCTGTTCTGGCCGCCTGGTACGACGGCCCGGCACGCCGCCGGGTTGGCCGGCCTCAGTTCCATATCAAGGCACGGTCGAAGCAGTGGTCCGTGTGGAGGTGGTCGAAGATGCCTGGCGGAGCCACTGCCAGCCCACCAGTTCGCGGGCGCCGCGCAGCGTCGCCGCCCGGCCGGAAGTTGGGGACGGCGACGCTTGTCCGCGGGGCATGGCTCAGGTGGCTGCGGTGACCGTGTTCCGGCGGGTGGCTCGTGCCCGGTCCAGGAGCACGGCGACAGTGGCGGCGAGCAGGGCAGCCCCGATGGCGATGAGGGTGATCTGCCAGCCGGGCATACCGCCGGTGACCACGGTGACGGTGTGGATCGGGGCGGGGGATACGGCCGGCAGGTCGTGCGCTGGTCCGCCCGGCCCCGGATGCGGGATCGTGGCGAACGCGGGGGTGGCGCCGGATGCCAGCAGGACCCCTGCCAGCCCGGCCAGGACGCCAGCGAGACGACGGATGTGCCGGATTCCGTTCATGATGATCTCCTTCGGGTGATGGCGTGATCGGTCACGTCCCAGCATTGGCAGGCACACGGCGTGGCCGCTATCCGATGTTCTGCGGATGCCCGGACCAGCATTGCGGGGCGTACTGTGGGATCAGCAGGCGCGAAAGGGGGTCTGCGATGAGCACTCCGGTGAGGGCCAGCGACCGGGACCTGCGCGCC
>JASHVM010000031.1:0-4912 GCA_030044595.1 Streptosporangiaceae bacterium | reverse complement strand
GCCGCGGTGGTCATCCACTGGTTCCCCGCGGTCTCGGTCTTCGTGCCGGGCACCGCGCCGTGGTCGAACCCGAAAGAGCTCGTGCTCCCGGTGGCGACCCTGGTCATCGTGATCGTGCCGTACGTATTCCGGATGATGCGGGCGTCGATGATCGACGCGCTGGAAAGCGACTACGTGCAGATGGCGCAGCTCAAAGGCGTGCCTAGGTGGCGGATCCTGCTCTTGCACGCGCTGCCGAACGCGATTGCGCCGACCATCCAGGTGATCGGGCTCAGCTTCCTGTACCTGGCCGGCGGCGTCGTGGTCGTCGAGTACATATTCAACTACCCAGGACTCGGACAGGCCCTCGTGAATGCGGTGTCTGACCGGGATATCCCGCAGATCCAGGCCATCGTCCTGGTCCTCGCGGCCTTCTACATCGCCGTCAACATCCTGACCGACGTCATAGCGCTCGCCGTGAGCCCGCGGCGGCGGCTGCCCAGATCCTAGGGTCGAAGGGAAGGTACCCATGGCGCGCAGACCCGAGGCAGTCGTAATACTCGGCCGGGCGGTACGCACACCGCGCGGCGCCACCGGACTGGTGATCGCCGGCTGCGTGATCCTCGTGGCAGCGATCGGCCCGGCCGTCGCGCCGTACTCGAGCACCGAGTTCGTGACGAGCCCGTTCGCCCGGGCCTCCAGGGTCGCGTGGCTCGGCGGTGACGTCCTCGGCCGGGATGTGCTCACCCGGACCCTGGATGGCGGCTGGGAGCTGCTGGTCATGGCCGCCGTCGCGACCGCGCTCGGCGTCTTCGTCGGGGCCGTGCTCGGCGTGATGGCTGCCTACTACGGCGGTTGGTGGGACAGCGTCATCATGCGCGCGGTCGACGTGATACTGGCGTTCCCCCAGCTGGTGTTCGCGCTGCTGCTGGTCAGCATCCTCGGCCCGAAGATCTGGCTGATCGTGCTGGCCGTCGCCATCTCGCACGCGCCGCAGGTGGCCCGGGTGGCGCGCGCGGCGGCACTGGACATCAGCGAGCGCGACTTCGTCAAGGCCATGCAGATCCTCGGTATCCCGGGGCGCCGGATCATCCGCAAGGACGTGCTACCCAACCTGACCTCGGTGCTCATGGTGGAGATCGGGCTGCGGCTGACCTACTCCATGCTGGTCATCGCCGGGCTGAGCTTCCTCGGCTTCGGCCTGCAGCCGCCGGCGGCGAGCTGGGGGCTGATGATCAACGAGAACCGGGTCGGCCTGATCGCCAACCCGTGGGGGGTGCTCATGCCGGCCATCCTCATCGCGCTGTTCACCATCGGCGTGAACACGTTCACCGACGCGGTGGCGCGCGCCTCACTCGGCGTCGGCGGCCGGGTCACCGAGCCGGAGCCCGTCGCCCTGGTGGCCAGGGAGGTGACCTGACATGACGGCCCCATCCGAAGACATCCCGGTGGCCGCCCCGGCCGAGGAGATCCCGGCGACGAAGGCGCCAGCCGGGGTGGGTACGCCCCGGCTGGCGGTGGAAAACCTCCGGATCGTGATGACGCCGTCCCGCCGGCGGCCAGAGGCCGACGTCGTCGACCAGGTGTCATTCACCGTGCAGCCGGGCCACGTGCTCGGCCTGGTGGGCGAATCGGGCTCGGGCAAGACGACGGTCGCGCTCGCCCTGCTCGGCCTGGTCAAGCGCGGCTTGTCGATCGGCGGCGGCAAAGTGCTCATCGACGGCCGGGACATCCTGCCGCTGTCAGAGCATGAGCTGCAGAAAATTCGCGGCAGGACGGTCGCCTACGTCCCGCAGGACCCGGGCAGCGCGCTCAACCCGGTGCTGAAGGTCGGCACCCAGCTGCACGAGGTCTTCGCCATCCACGGCGGCGGTGCCGACCGGCTCAGCCAGGTGATGGCCGAGGCTGGCCTAGAGGATCCCAAGCCGATCCTCGCCTCTTACCCCCACCAGCTGTCCGGCGGCCAGCAGCAGCGGGTAGCCCTGGCCATGGCCTTCGCCTGCCGGCCGCAGCTGATCGTGCTGGACGAGCCGACGACCGGCCTGGACGTCACCACGCAGCGCCGGGTCCTGGACACGGTGCGCGGCCTGTGCCGTACCTACCAGGTGGCCGCGGTCTACATCAGCCACGACCTGGCCGTGGTGGCCGAGATCGCCGACCACGTGGCGGTGATGTACTCGGGCCGGCTGATCGAGATCGGCGCGGCGAGCGAGCTGTTCTCCCGCCCGGCCCATCCGTACACCCGCGGCCTGATGCGGGCCGTGCCCTCGATGGAAAGCTCCCATGAGCTGCTCGGGATGGCCGGCTCTCCGCCGCGGCCCGGCAACCGCCCGGCCGGCTGCGCGTTCCGGCCGCGCTGCGAGTTCGCGGTCGCGGAATGCGAACTGCGCGAGCCGCAACCCGTCGTCGTGTCTGACACCGGGCACGCCGCCCGGTGCGTGCGCGCGGTGGAGGTTACCTCGCTATCCGGTACCGCCCTGACCGCCCGGGAACGCGCGGTCCCTCCGGCCGGGGAACCGGTGCTCACGATCAGCGACATGTCGGTCTCCTACACGGACAAGCCGGTGCTGCGGGACGTCAACCTCGCCGTCGGGGCCAAGCAGTCGGTCGCGATCGTCGGCACCTCGGGGTCGGGCAAGACCACGCTGGCCCGGTGCGTCGTCGGGCTGCACAAGGACTGGTCGGGGACGATCACGTTCGACGGCAAGCAGCTCCCGCCTGGCGTCCGCGGCAGGACGCAGGACCAGCTGCGCAAGATCCAGTTCGTCGCGCAGAACCCGTACTCCTCGCTCAACCCGCGGCAGACGATCGGCCAGATCATCGGGGAGCCGCTCGCGCACTTCACCAAGCTCCCCGGCCGGCAACAGGACCAGCGGATCGGGGACGCGCTGACCGCCGTCGCGCTGCGGGAGTCGTTCGCGCCGCGCTATCCTGATGAGCTTTCCGGCGGGGAACGGCAGCGGGTCGCGCTGGCTCGCGCCCTCGTCCTCGACCCTGAGCTGCTGGTCTGCGACGAGATTACGTCGGCGCTCGACGTGTCGGTGCAGGCGGCGATCGTCGAGCTGCTGCTTCGGCTGCAGGACGAGCGGGGACTTTCGCTGCTGTTCATCACGCATAATCTGCCGCTGGTGCGGAGCATCGCGGACGACGTGACGGTGATCAGCGCCGGGCAGGTCTGCGAGAGCGGTCCGGTAACGCAGGTACTGACGGCGCCCAAGACCGCCTACACCCAGCAGCTGATCGCCGACGTGCCCGGGTTCGAGCAAACCGGGTGAGCCCTCGAGGGCTCGGCACCGGCAGCCGGGTCGTGCCGGCGGAGTGGATTGACTACAACGGTCACATGATGGATGCCTATTACTTCCTGGCGTTCACCGAGGCGACCGAGGCGCTCCTGGACCATGTCGGCCTGGGCGCGGCCTACCGGGCCCGGACCGGCAGCGGCATCTACACGGTGGAGAGCCACCTGTGCTTTCTGTCCTCGGCTACCGAGGGTGCCACGTTGCGGTACCAGACCCGGCTGCTCAGCCATGACGCGAAGCGACTCCACGTGTTCCACGAGATGACCTGCGCGGGCACCCTGGCGGCGACTTGCGAGCTGATGTTCCTGCACGTCAGCCGGGATGGCGTGGCACCGATACCGCCCGCGGCGGCCGCCGAGGTGGCCGCGCTGGCCGCCGAGCACGCGGCGCTCCCCCGCCCGGATCGGGTCGGCCGGCATATCTCCATGTCACCCCGCACCGCCCAGGCGGCTCGCTGATAGGACCGGGTCTCACCGCGCCGGGTTCCGTCACCGCCGAGGCGGGCCGGGCACTGGCCAGCGCCGCGGCCATCCAGGCGGCTGTCCCCGGTGACGTCGCCCCTTCCAGGGCGCCGACGCCGGCCACGGGAACCTGGGCCTCGGCCCGGTCAGCGACGTGAACGGGAACCAGAACGGGGACCTGGCCGCCCGCGAAGCCGCGGCCGGCGTCACATGAACCTCGGGCACATCATCTGCGGCCGCACTGGACCCGCGATCAGGCGCGGCGCGCCGGGCCGGAGCGCTGGCCGACGGCGAGAGGGCGGCCGACGACGGCGGCACTCTCGATGACTGGGCGGACGGCAGCGCGGCGCCCGCCGCCGTCGCTCGCGGCGACGGTACCCGGGGACCGCCCAGCGTGACCGCGAGCGCGACAGCCAACCCGGCGACGGCGAGCACCGCGGCTCCAGCGGCCACGCCGGACCGGAAGCTCGTCTCCTCCAGGCGGGCGTAGATCATCCCTCTGACCCGGCCGACCCAGCCGGTCGTCGGGGTCCCCTCGCTCACGACACAGCACGATACATCGCTATCAGAGGGTTTGGTGGGAGGCTCACGTATCAGGGGCGTTGGTGGGACGCTTAGCCATCAGCGGTTTCGGTGGGAGGCTGAGCTGTCAGGTTCGGTGGGAGGCTGAGCCACCACGACGAGCGCCGCCGGCCCGCCCGGACTTTACAAGGCCACGTCGAGCATCATGGGTGCGGTGGGCTGGCTAGTGCCGCTCGCCGGTTCGGCGGTGAGGGCCAGATGGTCCCCGCGGCGCAGGCCGGACGCGATGACCGGGCCGGTCATGCCGTGGCTGCCCACCGACAGCATGCCCACCGGCCGGTCCCCGGTCGGCCCGATCAGCCACAGTTCGTAGCCGCGCGAGGCCGGAAGCGCGTGCAGGCCCGCGGCGCTGAATACCAGCGCGTCCTGAGCGTGAGACATCACGATCGTGGCGGTTCCGCCGCCGGTTACCGGGCCGGTCATCATGCGGGCGTCTCGCGCGGTAAGCACCGCGGCGACCTGCTGGCTACTGGTCTGGGCCCGGTCGAGTTGCTGCCGCATGCTGCCGTTCGCGACGCCGAACACCACGGCCGCGACGAGCGCGACGACGGCGGCCGCGGCGCCCGCCGCCACCGCCAGCCGGCCGGGCCA
>JASHVM010000356.1:0-9340 GCA_030044595.1 Streptosporangiaceae bacterium | reverse complement strand
CTGGCCGAAGCCGTTAAATCGACTCTCGGCCCCAAGGGCCGCAACGTCATCCTCGAGAAGATCACCGGCTCTCCCGTGGTCACCAACGATGGCGTCACGATCGCGCGCGAAATCCATCTCAAGAACCAGTTCGAGAACATGGGCGCGCAGCTGGTCAAGGAAGCCGCGATCAAGACCAACGACATCGTCGGCGACGGCACCACGACGGCCACCGTGCTGGCCCAGGCGATCGTCCGGGAGGGCATGCAGGCCATCGGCGACGGCGCCAACCCGGTGCTGGTCAAGCGCGGCATCGACCTGGCGGTCAGCCGGCTGGTCGACTACCTGCAGGGCGTGGCGCACCCCATCTCGACCGAAGAGGACTACCGCCGGGTGGCGGCGATCTCGGCAAACGACGACGACGCGGTCGGAGAGATCATCGCGAGGGCACTGCACACGGTGGGCGACAGCGGCATCGTCACGGTGGAAGACGCGCCGCTGCCGGGGATGACCGTCGATTTCGTGGAGGGCTTCGAGTTCGACAACGGGTACCTGTCGCCCTACATGGTGACCAGGCCGGCCAGCCTGGAAGCCATTGTCGACGACCCGTACATCCTGCTGTGCAGCGAGAAGATCACCAAGGTGCAGCAGCTGATGCCGCTGCTGGACAAGATCATGCGTGCGCCGCGGCCGCTGGTCATCATCGCCGAGACCGTCGAGGGCACGGCGCTGTCCATGCTGGTGCACAACCACGTGAACGGCGTGTTCCAGTGCGTCGCGGTGCGGGCGCCTGGGTTCGGCGACCGCAGGCTGCACAAGCTGGAGGACATCGCGGCGCTGACCGGCGGCGCGGTGTACAGCAAGCATTCCGGCTTTACCCTGGAGACCATGACCGTCGAGCAGCTCGGCCGGACCCGGCAGGTGCGGGTGAACGCGGAACGGACCACGATCATCGGCGGCGGCGGTTCCGCGGAGGCGGTCGCGTTCCGGCTCGACCAGCTGCGGGCCGAGCTCGCGCGGGCCACCTTCGGCGCGGACGAGGACGTGCTGACCGAGCGGATCGGCGCGCTGTCCGGCAAGGTGGCGGTGATCAGGGTCGGCGCGCCGACCAGCGCGGAACTGAAAGAACTCCGGCACCGGGTCGAGGACGCCTTGTCCGCCACCCGGGCCGCGATGGCCGAGGGCATCGTGGCCGGCGGCGGGGCCACGCTGCTGCACGCCACCGGCGCGCTGGATGGCCTGCACGTCACCGGCGACTACGCCACGGGCACCAGCATCGTCCGGAGCGCGCTCAGCGAACCCGCCTACCTGATCGCCTCCAACGCCGGCTACCAGGCCGCGGACGTCGTGGCGCAGACCAGCGGCATGGGGGTGGACGAGGGATTTGACGCGCTACAGGGCCGGCACGGCAACATGATCGAGATGGGCATCATCGATCCGCTCCGCGTGGTCCGCTCGGCCCTGCAGAACGGCGCGTCCGTGGCGGGCCTGCTACTCACGACCAACACGCTGGTCGCCGAGGAGCAGACGCCGTGGGGCGGCAGCCCGGCGCTGATGACCGAGTTCGGCTCGCTGGATGAGGGCCTGCACCAGCCGTCGCCCGACTCCAGCACACCTCAGTCGCTGGGGCTCGGGCCTTCCGTTGGCTGATACGGTCCGGCTCGACCGGCAGGTGGTGGTCGGGGACGACGCCCTCCCGGGCGAAGCCCGCATCATCGCAGCGGCTGAGCGGGTCCTTTCCGGTGAAAGACGCGGGGTCAGGGCGGTGCTGCCGTTCCTTGGCCCCGCGTTCATCGCGGCGGTGGCCTACATCGACCCGGGCAACTTCGCCACCAACATGGTGGGCGGATCGGAGTTCGGGTACACGCTGCTGTGGGTGGTGCTGGCCGCGAACCTGATGGCGATGCTGGTCCAGTCGATGAGCGCCAAGCTCGGCATCGCGACCGGCCGCAGCCTGCCCGAGGTGTGCCGCGACCGGTTTCCGTTCCGCGTCGTGGTGCTGCTGTGGCTGCAAGCCGAGGCGGTCGCCATGGCCACGGACCTGGCGGAGTTCGTCGGCGCGGCGCTGGGCCTGCACCTGGTGTTCGGCCTGTCGATGTGGCTGTCGGCCGCGCTGACCGGCGTGGCGGCCTTCACCATCCTCGGCATGCAGGTGTGGGGCTTCCGCCGGCTCGAGGCCACGCTCACCGGGCTGGTCGCGGTGGTCGTGCTGGCCTTCGGGCTGGAGGTGCTGAAGAGCAGCCCGCCGGCCGCGGGAGTGGCGCACGGCCTGTTCGTGCCGCAGTTCTCCGGCGCCGGGTCGGCCCTGCTCGCGGTCGGCATCATCGGCGCCACGGTCATGCCGCACGTGATCTACCTGCACTCATCGCTGACCCAGAACCGGATCGTCGGCGCCAATCCCGCGGCGCGCCGCAAGATCTTCCGCTTCGAGATCATCGACATCAGCATCGCGATGGGGATAGCCGGCGTCATCAACCTGGCCATGCTGGCCACGGCCGCGGCGGTCTTCCACTCCCGCGGGCTGTTCGGCGCGGGCAACGACCTGGGCCAGGTGTTCGGCGGGCTGAACCAGTACCTGGGCGGGCACGCCGGGACGATCTTCGGCCTGGCCCTGCTCGCGTCCGGGATCGCGTCCTCCTGCGTGGGCACGATGTCCGGCCAGGTGGTGATGCAGGGCTTCATCCACCGCCAGATCCCGATCTTCGCGCGCCGGGCGATCACGATGATCCCGGCCCTGATTCTGATCGGGGTGGGGTTCAGCCCCACCAGGGCCCTGGTCCTGAGCCAGGTCTTCCTTTCCTTCGGCATCCCGTTCGCGCTGATCCCGCTGCTGGTCTTCACCGCGAATAAGGAGCTGATGGGAACGCTGGTGAACCGGCGTCCGATGATGATGGCGGCAGGCCTGGTCACGGCGGTCATCGTGGGGCTGAATCTCTACCTGATCGCCACCGCGTTAGGCTGCCGCTATGGGTTTCATCTCGCGCGGCTTCCACGGCCGGCGCCGCGAGGCGCCCGAGGGTCGTGTCCCGCCCGGCCAGTACGTGACCAGCGATTTCCCCGTGCTCTCGGCCGGGCCGACACCACATACGCCGCTGGCTAACTGGACGTTCTCCATCGAGGGCGCCCGCGAGCCGAAGAGCTGGACGTGGCAGGAATTCCAGGCGCTGCCGACCCAGACGGTCACGGCGGACATCCACTGCGTGACCCGGTGGTCCAAGCTCGACACCAACTGGACGGGCGTGTCCGTCGATACGCTGCTCGGGGCGGTCGAGTATGACGCCCCGTACGTGCTCGCCTTCTGCGACGGCGGCTACACGACGAACCTGCCGGTAGCCGACCTGAAGGACGGGCAGGCCTGGGTGGCCTTCAGCTACGACGGCGGCCCGCTGCCGGCCGAGCACGGCGGCCCGGCCCGGCTGCTCGTCCCGCACCTGTACTTCTGGAAGAGCGCCAAATGGGTACGCGGCCTGCGGCTCCGTGATACGAACGAGCCGGGCTTCTGGGAAATGTACGGATACCACATGTACGGAGACCCATGGCGGGAACAGCGGTTCGCGGGCGACTGACCTGGCAGACCGCCACGGTCAGCTCGGTCCACGACGAGACGCCCAAGGTGCGCACGCTGATGTTCGAGGTGCCGGACTGGCCCGGCCACCTGGCCGGGCAGCACCTCGACATCCGGCTCACCGCGGAGGACGGCTATCAGGCCGAGCGCGAATACTCGATCTCCACCGCGCCCGGCGAGCCGGTCGCGATCACGGTCGAGCGGCTGGACGACGGCGAGGTCTCGCCGTACCTCTCCCAGGAGCTGAGGCCAGGCGACCAGATCGAGCTGCGCGGCCCGATCGGCCTCTACTTCGTCTGGGACCCGTCCGACGGCGGGCCGCTCATGCTCGTGGCGGGCGGATCGGGCATCGCCCCGCTACGGGCCATGCTTCGGCACCGGGCGCGCCTGGGCAGCACCATACCGACCAAGCTGCTCTACTCCTCGCGCAGCCGGGCCGACGAGATCTTCCGCGACGAACTCAGCCGGCCTGCCGAGGGCCTCACGGTGATCCAGACGCTGACCAGGGAGCAGCCGCCGGGCTGGACGGGCTACGCCCGCCGGGTCGACAAGCAGATGCTGACCGAGGTGGCCTGGCCCGCGGCGCAAAAGCCGCTGACCTACGTGTGCGGCCCGACGCCCTTCGTGGAGGCCGTCGCGGCCGGCCTGGTCGCGCTCGGGTACCCGCCCGAACGGATCAGGACGGAACGATTCGGCGCGACGGGAGGACCGTGATGCAGCCCCTGGAAGACAACGTCCTCGACGGTAACGCCATCGGCGGCCTGCTGATCGAGGTGTTCGGTACCGAGATGACCACGGCCGTGGGCACCTGCGGGTCGTGCGGGACGGCCAGGCAGGTGGCTGAGCTGCCGGTGTACCCGCGCGGTCCGGGCACTGTCGTGCGCTGCCGCCACTGCGACAACCTGCTCATGGTCTTCGTCCAGGCCCGCGGCGTCACCTGCGTCGATTTGCGGGGCCTGGCCAGCCTGACGTAACCCCGGGTGCGGTGAGTCCCGGCGCAGGCCGGCGCGGTAGTTGGGGTACCCGGCGGACCTGGCGCACCTGGCCAGAGTAGTGTTAGCCAAGTTCGCCGCGAATGATGGGTGGACCAACTCCAACACCTTCAATAAGGAGAACTGCCATGCCCGAAGATGATGAGACGCCCGTCAGTGACACGCTCGCGGAAATGACCACCGCGTCGCTGGAAAACTGCGACCTGCCTCCCCGCGAATTCATGATCGCCCGGATCGCCGCGCTGGTGGCGGTCGACGCGCCCGCTGCTTCCTACGCGCTCAACACCCTGCCGGCGAGCGAGTCAGGCATCGACCTCGATGACGTCGAAGATATCCTCGTCGCGGTGGCGCCCATCGTGGGCACCACCCGCGTGGTCTCGGCGGCGACGAACATCGCCGAGGGACTGGGGTTCGTGGTCGCCCTGGCCGAAGCCGAGCTCGAGCTGGAAATCGAGGAGGCCGAAGCCGAGGCCGAGGCCGAGGCTGACGCCGAGTAACTGAGGCCGGTGCTGAGGACCTCACTTGTCGTCGAAGTGACCGGCCGGGCGATCCGGCCGGTCACTTCCATGAGGGAGTGGCCACGGGCGCAAAGCGCGAGCGTGCGGCCGGATTCGGCAGGCTGGAGGATGGGCTATGCCCCTGCCGGTCAAAGCGCTGATCACTAGGATCGACTCAACAGCGGATACGGGAGGGCAACGATGCCGAAGGTGCAGGCGAACGGAATCGAGATCAACTACGAGGTGCAGGGCGAGGGCGAGCCGATCGTGCTGATCCCGTACCTGGCGGCCGACCAGGCGTGCTACGCGTTCCAGGTGGCCGACTACGCCAAGCAGTTCACCTGCTACAGCGTGGACCTGCGCGGCGCGGGCCTGTCCAGCAAGCCGGAAGGCGTCTACACCACGGAGCTCCTGGCCGATGACGTCGCGGCGTTCATGCAGGCCGCCGGGATCGGCCGGGCGCACGTCTTCGGGGTCTCGCTCGGCGCGTCCACCGGCACCTGGCTGGCCGCCAAGTACCCGGAACGGGTGAGGTCACTGCAGCTGCACAGCGCCTGGGACAAGACCGACCCGTTCCTGACGGTCATCGTCGAGCTCTGGCGGACCACGGCCCGGGCCCTGGACAGCGTCACCGAGATGGTCATCAGTTCGATCTTCCCGTTCTGCCTGACCCCGGAGCTGTACGCCGCGCGGCCCGAGTACGTCGAGTCCCTCGCCGAGTTCGTGCGCAGCCGCCCGATGCCGCCGGTCGACGCCTTCATGCGCCAGTCCGGGGCGGTGCTGGCGCACGACGCGACGGCCGTGCTCGGCTCCATCCAGGCCCCGACCCTGATCACGTACGGGCGGCACGACATCGTGACGTCGACGCGGTTCGCCGCGCCGCTCACTGAGGGGATCGCGAACTCCGAGCTTGCCGTGTTCGAGGACTGCGCGCACGCCGCGATCTACCAGGACGTGGAGGGATTCAACCAGTTGACGCTGGCCTTCATGCAACGCCAGAACGCCTCGTGAGCTAGGCCTAATGGTATGGAAGAAGACGCTCGCGGTCCTTACCGGAAGCTGAGCCGGAAGGAGGCCTCGGATGCCGTCACCGGCTTGGGGTGGCGGTACGTCCTGGGCGAGTTCCGGACCGAGGTACGCACCGGATCGCTCCCGCTAGCGGCCGACCTCGCCGCGCGGGCGGCGGCGGTGCCCGCAGCCGAGGGCCACCTGAGGATGGACCTGCGCGCCGACCGGGTGATCCTGTCTCTGCAGACCGCGGCGGTCGCCTGGGTGACGCCGCGCGACATCGAGCTGGCCCGGCGGATCTCCGCCCTGGTCGGCGAGTCCAGGCTGAACACGGACAGCGGCGTGGGGACGGCGCCGCGGTCGGTCCAGCTGATCGAGATCGGGATCGACGCGCTCGACATCGCCGCCGTGCGGCCGTTCTGGAAGGCCGTGCTCGGTTACGCCGACGA
This sequence comes from Streptosporangiaceae bacterium, assembly GCA_030044595.1. Taxonomy (GTDB): domain Bacteria; phylum Actinomycetota; class Actinomycetes; order Streptosporangiales; family Streptosporangiaceae; genus Palsa-504. The sequence goes on along the minus strand of JASHVM010000356.1, from coordinate 2,850 downwards.
GCCCGGCCGGTCCGGCCCCGCGGACGCGCTGGTCGACCCGTACGGCGAGGGCCCGGCCGTCTGGTTCCAGCAGATGGACGCGCCGCGGCCGCAGCGCAACCGCATCCACCTGGACGTGTCGGTGCCGCACGACGAGGCGGCTGCGCGCATCGAGGCCACGCTGGCGGCGGGCGGCACCATGACCAACGACGCGGAAGCCCCCGCGTTCTGGGTCCTTTCCGACGCCGAGGGCAACGAGGCCTGCATCACCACTTGGCAGGGCCGGGACCCGCAGGGCTGAGCGCAGCGCCAGGGAGCGGCCCCTAGACGGGCGCTGGTCCCCGGGCCTCGTCCGGGGGTTTCTCGTCGTCCAGGGTGATCTCGGACCAGAGGGCGCGGAAGGCGCGCGCGGCCTGGCTGCGGGGGGCGAACGCGGTGACCGGGGCGCGCTCCACGGACATTCGCTCGATGACGGACAAGGCGGGTATGACGGTCGCTGCTACTCCGGGTCGTTCGGCCGAAAGATTTTGGGTTATTTCCTGATGCAGCTTCTTGCGCCGATCCACCATCGAGAAGAACGCGCGCACCTGGGGGCGGCGGCCGTCGAAGCCGGCCACGAATTCGGTGAGCTGATCCAGCGTGCGCACCGACAGGGTGGTCGGGATCAGCGGGACCAGCAGGACATCGGCGGCGTGCATGACGTTTTCCGAGACCAGCGAGATGCTCGGCGGGCAGTCGAGGAAAACGTTGTCGTACTCCGCGGCCAGCGGCCGGAGCAGCTGGGCGAGCTTGCGGGTCGGTTTCTTGTCCGCGCCGCCGAGAAGCAGGTCCATGTTGCGGTACGTGAAATCGGCGGGGAGGAGGTCCAGGTTCTCGAAATCGGTGCCCTTGATGGCGCCGTCCAGGGCCTTCGTCCCGCGGATGAGCGCCTTCCCGCCGCCCTTGACCCTGGGCTTGATCCGGAACAAGAAGCTCGCCGCGCCCTGCGGGTCGAGATCCCAGAGCAGGGTGCGCTGGCCTTCGGCGGCGGACAGGTACGCGAGGTTGACCGCGGCGGTCGTCTTGCCGACGCCGCCCTTGATGTTGTAGGTGGCGTAGATCTTCACTGGCCGGCCTCGGCGGCGGCCTTGGCCGACAGGGCCTCGGCGGGCTCGGCGAGCAACGTCCGCGCCCGCTGCTGCCCGGCTGGCCCGGCGAACTTGGCGAAGCGCTGCGCGAAGTCCTCGCGGGCTTCGGCCTGGCTGATCGCGAGCCAGGCGGCGACCTCACCCATGGCCAGCAACGTCGCCGCGGGCGCCACGCGCTCGGCCAAAATGGCGTCGGCCATCACGTGGATCTCTTCCCGCTGCACCTGGCTGTCCTGGAACTCGCCCAGGCAGTCCTGCAGCTGCTTCAGGTCACCCAGGACCTTCCGGTACACCAGCGGATCGTACAGCGGCGCGAAGAACTCCAGCAGATAGCGCAGCTCCTTGGAGCGCTTGCGCAGGTCGTGCAGTGACTCGGGAGGTGAGGCCGTGGTGATCGCGGCGCCGCGCGTAGCGACCTTGCGGAAAGCGCGGCCGGTCCGGCTGACGGCCAGTTCGGCGGCGGTGATGCCGCCGCGGGGACGGCGCGCGTCACGAGCCTCGACGAGCGCCTTGCGCCAGCCATCGGTGATCGCGCGGAACCGCGGCGTGCGCAGCGCGGCGGCCAGCCGCCGGAACTCACGGGCGCGGCGCCTGAGCAGGAAGGCGCGGAACGGCTCGAGGTCGGCCGCGGACCCGTCCGCCAGGTGCCCGGCCATCGCGCCGAACCCGAGCAGGTGGACGTCGAGGTCTCTGGTCGGCGTGGTCAGGTCGCCCAGCCACTTGAACTCGGCCGCGTAGTGCTCGGCCAGGCCGGCGGGCAGGACCTCGCCGAGCAGCTTGACCGCCGACCGGGTGCGGCGGACCGCTACCCGAAAGTCATGCAGGAACTCGGTGTCGATGTCGCGGAGCACGCCGTCGACGTTCAGTTCCATCGTGTCGAGCAGCCGCAGCAGCAGGCTGGCGACGGCGACCGGCGCCGGCATCTGCGCGGTGATCTCGACGTCCACGCCGCTGGAGTAGTCGCCGGGACGGCGGCCGAGGGCATCCAGGGCGGCGGTGAGCAGCGGCTGGGTAGCCGGGGTGACACCGGGGACGCCGGCCAGCAGCCGGGCGGCCCGGCGGGCCTGGCCGGGGTAACCGCGGACTTCGGCGACGGCCAGCCGCGGCGGCAATTGCACGGTCAGGTCGGCCCCGGTGACCGTCGAGGAATCCACGATCAGGCGGGCGACCGTCTTGCCGTCCGCGTTGAGCAGCCGCGTGACGCTGACCGTGCTGACCGCCCGGACCACCGGCAGCAGCGCCCTCGGGCTGGTTAGCTTGGAAATCCGGTCCCGCACGGGCCCGGCGGGCAGATTCTCGGCGAGAGTCGGACGCCGCGGCCGCCAGTCGGTCACGGGCTGCTCGGCCTGCACCGCGCCGTCCTGGGTCAGGAGCAGGCGCCCGGCGCGCTTGGCGTGGGAGTACTCGAGCACCAGCCCAGCGCGGTACAGCCGCCAGTCGAAGGTGTCCAGCCAGGTACGCTGGCGGGTGCCGCTGCCGGGCGCGCCGCGTTCGGGGGCCGCGGCGAACATCCCGGCCAGCGCGGCGACCACGGCAGGCACGTGGTCGCGCGCCGAGTTCTTACCGCCGCCGGCGGGCGCTGCCTCGTCTCCCCCGTCAAGCTCGAATTCCCGCAGGTCAGGCGTCATTAGTTCAGATTCTCCTCCGGAGAATGTTACCTGAAGTTCACCTGTCCTCGGAATGCACACGGCCTCAGGCGACCGGCCACCGTACGCCGGTTGCGGTGAGGATATCAGCCGGCCTC
>JASHVM010000355.1:0-2622 GCA_030044595.1 Streptosporangiaceae bacterium | reverse complement strand
TTCCGGCGCCGCCAGGCCGAGGCACGAGCGCAAGGCCGCTACCTCGGCGTCGGCGTGGCCACGTTCATCGAGGCCGCCCCGGGCCCGCGCCCGCCGGAAGTGCCCAGTGGCCCCATGGGCCTGGAGTCCATGCGCCTCCGTCTCGAGGAAGACGGCATCGTCGCGCTGTTCACCGGCCAGATGCCCCACGGTCAGAGCCACCAGACGACCCTGGCCCAGATCGCCGCCGACGAGTTCGGCGTGCCGTTCGAGCAGGTTCGCGTCGTAGTCGGCGACAGTAACGTTGTCCCGTTCGGGCTGACCGGCGGCAGCCGGTCGGCCACCATGACCGGAGGCGTGGCGCTCCATGGCGCCCGGCAGCTCAAGGCCAAGGTGCTCGATTTCGCGGCGCATCTCATGGAGGCCAGCGCGCAGGACCTGCTGATCACCGACGGCAACGTCTGGGTGCGCGGTGACCCTGCCAGCGCGATCCCGGTGACCGAAGTCGCTCGGCGCGCGGCATCAGGGCAGTTCGGTGCCGACGTGGACGTCAAGCTGGAGGTCGAGGCCACGTTCGACGGCGGCGAAGGCGGATGGTCCGGCGGCACGCACTGCGCGATCGTGGCAGTCGATATCGAGACCGGCATCGTGCAGGTGGAGCGGTACGTCGCCGTCGAGGACTGCGGCGCACTGATCAATCCTGCCGTCGTCGAGGGCCAGATCCGAGGCGGCATCGCGCAGGGCATCGGCGCGGTGCTGCTCGAACGATCGGCTTACGGCGAGGACGGTAACTTCCAGTCAGCCACGTTCATGGATTACCTGATGCCGACCGCCTGCGACGTTCCCCGCATCGAGATAGAGCACCTCGAGACCGTGCCGCTCGACGCTGACGTCAACTTCCGCGGCGTCGGCGAAGGCGGCATGATCGTCGCACCGCCTACGGTGGTGAACGCGATTGAGGACGCGCTCTCGCCGTTCGGCGTGCGGATCTACGAGCAGCACTTGCCCCCGGCTCGCGTCCTGGAGCTCATTGCCGGTACGGTCCCGGGGCACTGACCGCCCGCTGGCCGGCTGCCCGCCGGGCGGATCGTCGCGGCCCGTCAGCCTGCGTGGCATGACTTGGGCCGGTCACCGGGCCGCGTGGCGGCGTTCTCGGGGCGTGGCCTCGGCTATCAGCAGGCGATCCCCGGCCGCGATGACGGGATCGTCGCCGATGCCCAGGGTGAACCGGCCCGCGTGGACCAAGCCGAGCACCAGCCCGGCGCGTTCGCCGCGCACGGCGCTGAGCGGCCTTCCGATCGCGGCGGGCTCCGCGTCGACCTCGGCCAGAATATCCCGGCCGGACTCGACGAGCTGGGCGACCATCTCGCCCGCGTGCGGCGTCTCCAGGGTCGTGGCCACCGTGCGAGCCAGCAGTTCCTCCGCCGACACGGCTTGCTGGACGCCGATCTCCCGCAGCGCCTCACGCACCGAGGCCGAAGTGACCAGAGCCGTGATCGGCAGGCCCGGGGCCTGCTTGCGCAATATCACCGCGCTGACCAGCACGTCGCCGTCGCTGGCGCCGGTGACAAGGGCCTGCTGCGCGCCCTCGGGCTTGGCCGACCTGACCGTGGCCGGCTCGGTCGGGTCCCCGCGGATCACGTGCACACCCCGGCGGACCCGGCCCGGGTCGACGTCGGCGGCCAGCACGACCGGGACCCCGGCCGCCTCCAGTTCCTCAAGGATCGCGGGCACGGTGGGGCTCATTCCCACGATGAGCCGGTAGGTGCCCGCGGGGAAGCGCTCTTCCACGTTGAGTATCCTCCGGATTGCGGCGACCGCGGCCCCGCCCGTGACGAGCGCGAACACCGCGGCCAGCAGCGGGATCGTCGTCAGCATGACCGCCGAGGCAATCACGCGTCCGGCACCGTTGTGCGGCGTCACGTCACCGTACCCCACCGTCGTCGCGGTGGTGATTGCCCAGTACAAGGCAGTAGTGAACGGAACGTTCTGACTCAGTGCGAACAGCCCGGCGCCTACCAGCGTGCACGCGACCGCACCCAGCAGCAGGTAAGCCACGTGCCGACGGCGCCGCTCGCCGAAAACGCGTACCAGCAGAGCTACCACGCCACATATGATGCCCGCTGACAGCCCGTCGCGGTCACACCGATCGCAAGGTCGGCGGCCACGTCGTCGAGACCTGTGCCGGCGAGCTGCCCGAAATCGCGCCCGGCTGTCGGCGCTGTCTCAGGCAACCTTTGCCCCGCAGGCCTCAGCGGCCGCAGCAACGGCGCCGCCGGCACGATTGTGGACAGAAACCCCGCGGATCCCGGCGGTTTCTGTCCACGATAATGATTTCGAGCATCAGGGCCTGCGTTAAGAGGCGCCGGGCTGCCGTGCTGCGCCGGCCAAGCCGCCGTCCAGCGCCTTTTGGCGCGCTCACATCGAGTTGACGCGGGTGGGTGCTGGCGCGGCGCTGGTCAGCGACGAGCGGGTGGCGCTGAACGCGCTGACCGGGAACCGGGTGGAGCCGTCGAGGGCGAGCTCGGCGATGATCCGGCCGAGCAGCGCGGCGAACTTGCCTGCGTGTCCGGCGCCCGCGCAGACCAGTACGCGCACCAGCTGCAGCCCGGTGCCCCGCTCGGCGACGTTCCAGCTCTGGTA
>JASHVM010000354.1:0-7220 GCA_030044595.1 Streptosporangiaceae bacterium | reverse complement strand
CGACGGCTTCTGGCAGGCGGTCTGGGACTATTGCGGCATCCAGGCTTCGGCCCCGCCCGCGGCGGTCCTCGGCGCCAGGACCATGCCCGGCGCCGACTGGTTCCCCGGGTCGACGCTGAACTACGCGCAGCACGTGCTGCGGAACGAGCGGCCCGGCCAGGACGCCCTGTACCACCAGTCGGAAACCACCGCGCTGGCCGGCCTATCCTGGCCGGACCTGGCGAACGGCGTGCGCGTGCTCGCGACCCAGCTGCGCAGCCTGGGCGTCCGTCCCGGCGACCGGGTCGCGTCCTGCATGCCGAACGTCCCGCAGTCGGTGATCGCGATGCTGGCCACCACCAGCATCGGCGCGGTCTGGACCAGCTGCTCGCCTGATTTCGGCTGGCGCGGCGTCAGCGACAGGTTCGGGCAGCTGTCACCCAGGGTCTTGTTCTGCGTGGACAGCTACCGGTACGGCGGCCGGGACTACGACCGCAGCGCCGGGATGCAGCAGATCATCGGCATGCTTCCCGGCCTGGAGCACGTGATCGCGGTCCCCGGGCCGCTGGGCGTTCCGCTCGCGGCACCGGGCACCGCCCGCGCCGCCCGGGTCCGGACCTGGGACGAGCTGATGGATCACCCGCCGGTGCCCGCCTCCGGGTTCCGGTTCGAGCAGGTGCCGTTCGGCCACCCGCTGTGGATCTTGTTCTCGTCGGGCACCACCGGGCTGCCGAAGGCGATCACGCACAGCCACGGCGGGATCCTGATCGAGCAGCTGAAGCTGCAGACGCTGAACATGGACCTGCGCGCGGGTGACCGGCTGTTCTTCTACACCACGACCGGCTGGATGATGTGGAACTTCCTGGTCAGCTCGCTGCTGCTGGGCGTCAGGCCGCTGCTGTACGACGGGCACCCCGGCTACCCGCGCCCGGACGTGCTGTGGGAGCTGGCGGCGGGCGCGGAGGTGACGATGTTCGGCGCCAGCCCGGGCTACGTCGACATGCTGTCGAGGGCGGGCGTGGTGCCCGGGGAGAAGCACGACCTTTCCGCGCTGAGCACCGTCATGCTGGCGGGCTCCCCGGTGTCGGCCGAGTGCGGGGCGTGGTTCTACCGCAACGTCAAGCCCGACCTGTGGCTGCACGTCGGCAGCGGCGGCACCGACGTCTGCAGCGGGTTCACCGGCGGCGCGCCCACGCTGCCGGTCTACGCGGGCGAGCATCAGGCGCGCAACCTCGGCGTGGCCGCGTACGCGTTCGACGAGCGCGGCGAGCCGGTCACCGGCGAGGTGGGCGAGATGGTGATCACCCAGCCGATGCCGTCGATGCCGGTCCGGTTCTGGAACGACGACGGCAACGAGCTGTACCTGCGGACGTACTTCGCCGACTTCCCCGGGGTCTGGCGGCAGGGCGACTTCTTCAAGGTCAACGAGCGCGGCGGCTGCTTCGTGCTCGGCCGCAGCGACGCCACCTTGAACCGGCACGGCATCCGGATCGGCACCGCGGAGATCTACGCCGCGCTCGAGTCGGTCGACGAGGTCACAGACGCGCTCATCGTCAACCTCGACCTGCCGGGCGGCGGGTTCTTCATGCCGCTGTTCGTCACGCTGGATGACGGGGCCGTCCTCGACGACGCGCTGCGCGGCAAGATCGCCGACCGGCTGCGCAGCCAGTACAGCGCGCGGCACGTACCCGACCGGATCATCCAGGTCGCCGCCATCCCCGCGACCCTGACCGGCAAGAAGATGGAAGTGCCGGTGCGCAAGATCCTGCTGGGGGCCGCGCCCGACCAGGCCGCCAACCGCAACGCGATGGCCAACCCGCAGGCGCTTGACGCCTTCGCCGAGTACGCCCGGACGCAGCAGGACTACCGGGCCTGAGAAGATCAGTCCTGGCCGGGCTTGAGGTAGCCGAAGAACGCACGGCGCTTGATCAGCCCGGCGACTTCGTCGGGGACCATGGTCTCCCAGGACTCGTCCTGCGCGGCGATCCTGCGCAGCACGTCACGGCTGAAGATCGGCAGGTACTCGGGACGGTAGTTGTCGAGGTGGACGAAACTGCCCCGTCCGTAGAGATAGTCGTACAGCGGCTGCAGGTCCGGCACGACCTTGACGTCGTGCACCGTCTTGAGCTCCTCGTCCGCTGACGGCCGGTACGGGTAGACGTAGAGCTTCAGCTCGTTCTTGAACAGCCGCCCGAAGCTCTCCAGGATCCCGCCGGGAAGCTGCGCGTGGTTCTTCTCGTCGAACAGGTCGATGAGGCTCGGCACGCCCATCACGATGCCGATCCGCTCGGTGGTCCGCTCCTGCAGGTAAGCGGCCAGCCGGTAATAGTCGAAGTAGTCGGTGATCAGCACGGTCTCGCCGCACGCGGCGAGCAGCTCGGCCCGGGCCAGGAAGTCCCTGCGGTCGACCTCCTGCCCTCCGGCCAGCAGGTTCCGCATCGTGATCTCGGTGAGCTGCACGACCGGCTTGCCGGCTACGCCCGGATCCTGCTCGAACTTCTCCTTGGCCGTCGCGAGCATGTCGAGGTTGACGTGCGTCGGCGGCCGGAAGCTGCCCCGCTCCACCAGGACCGCCTTCTTGCGCAGCACCTCGCTTGGCTGCAGCACCACGCGGTCGGGGCCGAACATGGCCACGCCGCTCAGCCCGAGCTGGACCAGCTTGACCGCCATCAGCCGGTTGTCCACGCCGCGGAACTCGATGCCGCGGAACTGGATCATGTCGATCTCGATCCGCCCGACGGTCAGCCCGTCCAGCAGGCTCTCGATCAGCCGTTCCGGTTCGTGGTGCTCGAAGAACGCCCCGTACAGCAGGTTCACCCCGACGATGCCGAGCGCCTCTTGCTGCAGCCAGGCCTCCACGTCGAGCATCCGTACGTGCATGGTGATCTGGCTGGGCTCGTCGTGCGGCTGGGCCTGGAACTTCACGCCCATCCAGCCGTGGCACTCGTTCCCGCCGCGGTAGCTGCGCGCCACCACCGTGTCGGCGAACGCGAAGAAGCAGTTGGAGTCGCCGCGCTCGTCGTCGAGCCGCTCGACGTTGAGCTGGAACTCCTTGTCGAGCATGCCCTGCAGCCGACCGACCGATACGTACCTCTCGGCCTTGCCGTAGACGGCGTCGCTGACCGCCATGTCGTAGGCGGAGATGGACTTCGCGACGGTGCCGGCGGCGCCGCCCACCCGGAAGAACCAGCGGACAACCTCCTGGCCTGCGCCGATCTCCGCGATCGTGCCGTACCAGCGCGGGTCAAGGTTGATGCGCAGCGCCTTTTGATGCGTGTCGGACTGATGAGCGCCGACGATGAGATCGGTCATCCCGTCTTCCCCTGCCTGCTCATCCTGCCCGCTGCCGCCTGCTGCCTCTGGTGCCAAAGCTGCTTCTGCTGCCTCTGTTGCGTCTGCTGCCTGGCGAGCCGGCGGGCGGGCGCTACTACCGATCGCTGGGATTGTACTGTTTTCCGCGGACCGGCCGCCAGCCACGCGCAGGTGAACGCTTGGTTCCGGCTGGCGGTAACGTTCCCGGAACGGCATGCAGCGGCGCGACCCCGACCACGCCAGCGGCCGGACGGACGAGGCGAATCACCCGATTTAGCCCGGCGTGTGGATGCCGCATCCGGGCCGCTCCCAGATACGCTCAGTTCCCATGGGGATAGATCAGGGAGTTTCCCGTTCACCTTCCCTTTATCGCAAGGTAGCCGAGGACATCAAGGCCGCGATCGCGGCCGGGGCGTACGCGGCGGGCACCCGGCTGCCTTCAGAAAGCGAACTGGCCGAGCGCTACTCGGTGTCACGCGGCACCGTCCGCCAGGCGTTCACGGCGCTGCGGGCGGACGGGGTGATCGCGTCCCGGCGCGGCGCCCGCCGGGTGGTCATCGGCGGTCCGAGGGTGCAGAGCTTCGGTGAGCTGCTGTCGTTCTCCCGCTGGGCCAAGGCCATGGGCGAGGTGCCGGGCGGCAGGGTGGTCAGCCTGCGGCGCCGGCCGGCCACGCCGCTGGAAGCCGAACGGCTCGCCATCGGCCCTGGCACCCCGATCTACTACCTGACCAGGGTCCGGCTGCTGTCCGGCCGCCCGGTGATGATCGAGCGCGGCGCCTACCCCGACCAGGTAGGGATACTGGTGGCCGGCATGGACCTGGACAGGGAATCGATCACCGAGCGCCTGGAGGAGCTGGGCGTGGTGTTCACCGACGCCGAGCACGTCATGGAGGCGGTCCCGGCCTCTGCCGAGGACGCCAGGCTGCTCGGCGTCAGCCCGCGGGTGCCGCTGCTGCGCGAGCGCCGTCTCACCACGGACCTGGCCGGAACGCCGGTCGAGTGGTCGGACGACCGTTACCTGGGCAGCGCGGTCGCGTTCAGCGTGCACAACTCGGTCGCGGTCAACGCGCTGTCCCGCACGCCCGCGCGGTTAGCACCGGACGAGCGTCTCAAGTAGCGGCGCGAAGTGCGAGAACCCCGGCGGCGCGACCCCCGGGTCCTTGGCCGCCTCGTCCCAGCGGCGCACCGCCACCGCGTCCCGTGCGTGCGGCAGCGCCTCGAACGCGGCTACCTCGGCCGGCGTCATCGGGCCGCCCTGCAACGACAGCGTGCGGACCGACTCGGCCGAGAGCAGCCCGAAGTAGCCGGGTTCGACGGCGCACAGGTACCGCTTCGCCGGCACGTGCAGCCGGACCGGCTCGGTCACGGCCTCGCCGAACCACTGGCCGAGCCACCGCGCGCCTGCCTCGGCATGCTTGCTGTCGGTCTCGCTACGCAGGTGACCGATGTCGTGCAGCAGGGCCGCCGCCACCAGCGGGGCAGCCGCCCCGGCGGCTTCGGCCAGCGCCCCGGCCTGCCGCATGTGCACGCCGACGGTCACCGGCTCGCCCAGGTAGTCTCGCGCTCCCGGCCCGGCGAACAACCCGGCGATGGTCTCGATCCCCGTCATCGTGCCTCCCCGCGTTTGAGCACCGCCAGGGCGCTGGCCAGGCCGTCCAGGTCCGCGTAGCAACCCTGCAGGTGCCTGCGGCCGGTCACGTTGAACGCCGTGCGGGCGTGCAGGATCCGCGTGTTGTCGAAGATCAGGCAGTCACCCGGGGCCAGCCGCAGGTTCAGCCGCCGTTCCGGCTGCGCCAGCAGGCCCGCCCAGCGGCGGTAGGCGGCGTAGAACGCGGTCACCTCCGCGTACGGCAGCCGAGGCGGCCGCGCCGACCTGTTGTTGAACCGGACCCCCCGGATCCGGCCGCGCGGGCTGAGCTGGATCAGGGGCTGGCTGGCTCTTAGCTCTGTACCGTTATCGCGGTACTCGAAGGGGACCGCGGTCCGGGTGAGCACGTCGAACGCTTCGGCGTCCCGGGCGCGCAGGTCACGAGCGGCCGCGAACCCGTCCACCAGGCCGGTGTCGCCCCCACCCGCCTGCCCGTCGGTCCTTACTGCCGCGCGCAGGCAGTGCAGCAACTGGACGGTCGGCACCGGATCCCGGTAGGGGTTGTCGGTGTGCGGCGGGATCGGGCGGCTGGTGTACGCCAGGTTGCCCGGGGACGGCTCGACCCGGACGTCGAATAGCCGGCCGTAGTTCGTCTCCCGTACGAAACCGAAGCTCGCGGCGACCTCCAGCACCAGGCCGGCTTCGGCGGGCACCCCGCGGAGCAGCACGAATCCCCAGCGGAGCACGGCGTCCAGGCAGCGCGCCCGGTCCTCGGGTTCGGCCAGGTAGCGCGGCCAGCTCCCCCGCGGCCAGCTCCCCTGCGGCCAGCTCCGCGCGGGCAGCCACAGTTCCTTCTCGTCCTCGGTCCGCCCGTCGCCGTCGCCGTAGGACTCCAGCGCGTGCTCCGCCAGCCAGGAGCGGGAGAAGGTGGACCGGTGCCGGTCCGGCGCGTACGTCACCACCACCGACTCCCCCGCGTCCTCTGCGGCCGCCACCGCCACGCCGTCGGGTATCTCGGTTATGTCCGTCAGCTTCTGCCCGCTGCCGGGATCCACGCACTCGGCGCACGCGCAGTTGTCCCGCAGCCATACCGCGGGGAAGCGCAGCGAGCGCTCGCCGACCTTCAGCTCAAGCGCCGGCTCGCCGTCCGCCAAGCGTGCCTCCGCCCCAAAGTTGGCTATACAAGTTCGCAAATGACTATACTGGCGGCAATGAGGCTCACGCAAAGGATCGCGGTGGTCGGCGGGGGCGTGCTCGGCACGATGCACGCCGCGACGGCGCGACGGCGGGGCTACGAGGTCGTGCACCTGGAACGGGAGCTCGAGGCCCGCGGCGCGAGCGTGAGGAACTTCGGCCTGGTCTGGGTGAGCGGCCGGCAGGCGGGCGCTGAACTCGGCCTCGCGCTGCACGCTCGCGAGCTGTGGGAAGAGCTGGCCGGTCAGGTACCCGGCCTCGGCTTCCGGGCCGCCGGCTCGCTCACCGTGGCCACCGACGAGGCCGAACTCCGCGTGCTCAAGGAGGCCGCGGCGCTGCCGGACGCGGACCGGCGCGGATTCGAGCTGCTGGACCCCGCCGCCGTCCGGGCGGTCAACCCGGCCCTGCGCGGTGACCTCGCGGGCGGTCTGCTCTGCCGCGCCGACGCGGTCGTCGAGCCGCGGCAGGTGCTCCCTGCGCTGCGCAGCTACCTGGCCGGGGACGGGTACGAGTGGCTGCCCGGACGTGAGGTGGTCGAGATCGTGCCGAACGCGGTGCGCGACCACACCGGAGCCTGGCATCACTGTGATCTGGTCGTGCTGTGCACCGGCGCGGTGTTCACCGGGGTGATCGGCCGGTATCTCGGGCATCTCGCGCGCGACAGGGTACGCCGGGTGCGGCTGCAGATGATGCAGACCGCGCCCCTGGCCGACCGGCTCACCACCGCCGTGGCGGACGGCGACTCGCTGCGCTACTACCCGGCGTACGACCTGCAGGCACGGCTCCAGCTGCCGCCGCAGCCGCCGGTCGCGGCGCGTACCCGCGCTCAGCTGCTGCTCGTCCAGCGGGCCGACGGGGGGCTCACCATCGGTGACACTCACGAATACGGCGAGCCGTTCGCGTTTGACGTGGACGAGGACGCTTACGACCACCTGCGCGCCCGGGCCGAGGCGCTGCTCGGCAGGCCGGTCCCGCGCGTCCAGCGCCGCTGGGCCGGCGTCTACAGCGAAGTCGACCCGGCGGTGCCCGGTCATGCTCTTTACCACCGGTCGGAGGTCGAGCCCGGCGTCGTCCTGGTCACCGGGCCGGGCGGGCGGGGCATGACCTGCGCCCCGGCCATAGCGGAGGAGACGTTCCGTTGACTCGT
>JASHVM010000353.1:0-8704 GCA_030044595.1 Streptosporangiaceae bacterium | reverse complement strand
GGCCGGCCGCCGTCTGCAGCCGGCCCGCGGCAAGCAGCGCCGACTCGAACGCGCGGCGCAGCTCGTCGCGGCGCACCAGCGCCCATTCTCCGGTCGGCATGCCGTCGAGGAAATCGCCGCCGTACGCCGCGATGGCGCGCTGCAGGTCGGGCAGGGCCGCCTCGGACGGGCGGGCCCGCCGCGCCGCGACCAGCGCGTCCTCGAACGAGGTGACGTCGCATTCGCACGGCCTGGTCCGGTCGAACCTGTACTGGCCGTTCGAATAGACCACCCAGCCCGGGTCGCCGAGCGCGCGGCGCAGCTCGCGCAGCGCCGTGTGCAGCGCGTTACCGAGCTGCTGGCGGGAAAGATCGGGCCACAGCGCCGCCGCGATCTGGTCCTTGGTCATCGGCGGCGACGAGACGAGCAGGAACATCAGCTCCCGCGGCTTCGCGTAGCCCCAGTCCGCGGCGGTCAGCGCCGCATCGCCGAACTCCACCACGGCCCCGCCCAGCGTCCTGACCCGCAGCGGCCCGCCGCCGCCGCCCCTGGCCGCCGCCTGCGCGGCCCGCGCCTTGCCGCCCGCTCGCTTGCCGCCCGCTGGTTTGCCGCCCGCTGGGCCGCCTGTCGCCTCGGCCGGTACCGCCGGCCCGGCCGCGACCCCCGGCTCGGCCGGTACCGCCGGCCCGGCCGGGACCCCCGACTCGGCCGCTGCCAGCGCCGGCGGTCCCTCCTGGACCTGCCCGTTCCGGACCTGCCCGCCCTGGGCCTGCCCGCCCTGGCCGGGTCCGCCCTGGACCTGCCCATCCTGGACCTGCCTATCCTGGACCTGCCCGTCCTGGGCCGGCCCGCCCCGAGCTGGCCCCTGCTGAGCCGGCGCGTCCCCAGCGAGCCCCTGCGCAGCCGGGCCGGGCCGGGCCGGGGCAACCGGGGCGGCCTGCGCCGCGTCGTCGGCCGTCGGCAGGTCGGCGGCCAGTTCATCCATCGTGGCCCGCAGCCCCTCCTGCCGCGCCATGGTGAATCTCTGCTCGCCCAGCGCGGCCCGCACCGCCGCCGCGGTCTGCAGGTGCTGGGCCCGCTCACACGGGGCGATGACCGTGCCGATCGCGTCGCGCAGCGCCTCGGCCGCGCCGAGCAGCCGCGCTGCCGGCCTCGTCTTGCCCACCGCGAGCGCGATCGCCGCGAGGTCCTCGAGCACGCTGGACACGCGCCAGCGGTCCCGCAGCTCGCTGTGCAGCTCGAGGCTGTGGCGCAGCAGCGAGATCGCGGCCGGGTCGCCGTCGACCGCCGCGAGCAGGCCGAGCTGCTCAGCGCACCACGCGATGCCCTCGCGGAAGCCGATGCCCTCCGACAGCGACCGGCTTTCGGTCAGCAGCAGCGCTGCCCGGTCGGAGTCTCCCTGGTAGCGGGCCACCGTGCCCAGGCTGATCAGCGACCACGCCGTGCCTTCCACGTCGCCGAGGTCGCGGAACATCGCCAGCGCGGTGCTGGCCTCCTCGGTGGCCCGGACGAAATCGCGCTGCAGCCAGGAGACGAAGCCGAGGTAACCGTGCGCGCTGGCCACCGCCCACCGGTCCCCGGCCGCCTCCGCGACGGCGAGGCTCTCCGCGTGCAGTTCCACCGCCCTGGCGTACCTGCCTTGCTCCCGGGCCACGCTGCCCAGCACCTGCAGCGCGCTGGCGATGCCCCGCGCGTTGCCCAGTTCGCGGTACAGCCGCAGCGCTGCCTCCAGCCGGCGGGCGGCGGGCGCGTAGTCGCACTGGAGCAGGGCGAGCCTGCCGCTGCCGAGCAGCGCCTTGGCCCGCAGCCCGGCGGGCGCGTCCGGGTCCGAGGTGACCGCCGCGTCCATCCACTGCCGGATCTCGTGATAGTGACCGCGGAGGTAGGCGTAGCGGTCCAGCGGGCCCGCGATGCGCAGCGCCGCCACCGGGTCGCCCGAATCCTGGGCGAACTCAAACGCCCGCCGGAGGTTGGGCAGTTCGGCGTCCAGCCGGTCGAGTTCGAGCTCGAGCGGACAGGCTTCCTCTTCGAGGCGTTCGATGCGGGCCGCGGCGTGCTCCACCAGTTCGGTGAAGTACCGCAGGTGGGCGTGCCTGAGCTGGTCGGATTCGCCCGCCTCGGCGAGCCGGTCCCGAGCGTACTCCTGGATCGTCGCCAGCAGGTAGTAGCGCGAGTCCTCGCTCGTGTGGTCCACCCGCAGCAGCGACTTGTCCGCCAGCCTGGTCAGCAGCTCGAGCATGGCGTCCGGGCGGATGTCGCCTTCCGCGGCCACGCCTTCGGCCGCGGGCAGGGTGAATCCGCCGGAGAACACGGCCAGCCTGCGGAACACGGCCCGCTCGCCGGCCTCGAGCAGGTCGTGGCTCCAGTCCAGGGTGGTGCGCAGCGCCTGGTGCCGCGGCGGCGCGGAGCGCGCGCCGCCGATCAGCAACGCGAAGATGTCGTCCAGCCGTTCCGCCAGCTGCGCGGAGGAAAGCACCCGCATCCTCGCGGCCGCCAGCTCGATCGCGAGCGGCAGGCCATCGAGCCGCTGGCAGATGACCGAGACCGCGGCGGCGTTCTGATCGGTGACGCGGAACGACGGCCGGACGAGCTGGGTCCGCTGCTCGAACAGCTTGACCGCGTCGGACTTGGCCAGCGCCGACACGGTGGGGGCGAGGCCGGCCGCCGGCAGCGACAGCGGCGGCACCTGCCAGTTGAGTTCGCCCTCGACGCCCAGCGCCTCGCGGCTGGTGGCCAGCACGGACAGGGCCGGGCAGGCCGCGAGCAGGTTCTCCGTCAGGGCGGCCAGGGCGTCCGCCAGGTGCTCGCAGTTATCGAGCACCACCAGCAGCGCGTGGTCGGCCACGTGCTCGGCGATGGCCTCGACGGCGTCCTGCCCGGGCGTGTCGGGCACGCCCAGCCTGCTGGCGACCGCCTGCCCGACGATGTCCGGGTCTTCGATCTGGGCCAGCTCCACCCAGCACACCCCGCCCGGGAAGGATCCGCCCGCGGATCTCGCCGCGGCCAGCGCCAGCCGCGTCTTCCCGGTGCCGCCCGGGCCGGTGAGGGTGAGCAAGCGGCTCCGGGCGACCGCTTGCACGATGTCGTCGAGCTCGCGCTCGCGTCCCACCAGCGGCGTGAGCCGCACGGGGAGCCGCGCCTTGGTCAGCGACATGGCGCCTGCGCCCCCCTCCGTCACCGGATAGGCCCTACATGCAGAAATTTAGCTCCCCGCAAGCAACTGATACGAGGGGGAATCGTGCCCAGTTCAGCACGATTTTGTGACGGCCGGGAAAACGCGGGCCGGCTCGTGGTTCTCATTTCCGCCGCCGGCGCCCGGGTAACCTGGGGCCATGGACGAGAATCGTGCCCGCCGGGTAACCGACGCGCTCAGGGACCAGGGCATCAACGCGCACCTGAAGAAGTCCGGGATTGACGCCTACGCGGTGCAGGTGCCGGTGAGCGGCGGGCGAGAGGCGGTCTGGGGTTCCGAGGGGACCACCGGGCTCGAAGCCGAGGTCCTGCTCGACGGGGACCTGGTCGGATTCGTGCCCGAGATCCCCGGTTCGGAGGACTTCGACGAGGCGCAGATCGCGGACGCGATCGCCCGGGCCGACTACGACGAGCCCGAGGGGCACGAACGCCCGGAGGCCCCGCCGCCCGGCCAGCCGCTGGCCCACGAGGGCGGCGTGTTCCGCCGTTTCATCGACGGCTTCCGCTACGACTCGGAATAGCTGGTCGCGGGAGTTCGTGACGTCCTGCTAGCGCCGTCACGCGCGCGGTGGGAGGCTATCGGAGTGCGCCTGGCCACATGGAACGTGAACTCGGTGAAGGCGCGGCTGCCCCGGCTGCTCGAGTGGCTGGACGAAGCCAAGCCCGACATCGTCTGCCTGCAGGAGATCAAGACCACGACCGCCCTGTTCCCCGAGGCCGAGGTCGCCGAGCTCGGCTACGAGACAGCCGCTCACGGGGACGGCCGGTGGAACGGCGTCGCGCTGCTGTCCAGCGCCGGCCTGGAGCACGTCAGCCTGGGCTTTCCCGGCGAGCCCAGCTACGCGGGCGAGCCTGCCGAGCCCACCCTGCTTGACGAGCCGGGCCTGCGCAAGCCGGAGGCCCGCGCGGTCGGCGCCAACTGCGGCGGGATCCGGGTCTGGTCGCTGTACGCGCCGAACGGGCGCACGCCGCAGTCGGCTCACTACGCCTACAAGCTGGAATGGTTCGCGGCGCTGCGCACCGCCCTGGCCGACGAGCTCAGGCACGAGCCTCAGCTCGCGGCCTGCGGCGACTTCAACGTGGCGCCGACCGACGACGACGTGTGGGACCCGGCGGTCTTCGTCGGCTCCACCCACGTCACCCCGCCGGAACGGCAGGCCCTGGCCGGCCTGCGCGCGCTCGGCCTGCGCGACGTGGTCCCGGCCCCGATGAAGGGACCGCACCCGTTCACCTACTGGGACTACCGGGCCGGGGCCTTCCCGAAAGACCAGGGCATGCGGATCGACCTGGTGTACGCGAGCCAGGCCGTCGCCGGCCGGGTGACCGGCGCCTACGTCGACCGGGAGGCGCGAAAGGGCCACGGGCCGTCCGACCACGCGCCGGTCGTGGTCGATCTCAGCTGAGCCCGAGGATGCGCGCGGCGTTGTCGCGCAGCACCGCGGTCAGCACGTCGCCCGGCAGGTCCAGCGCCTCGAGCTCGGACAGGCACCGCTCGGGGGTGAGGAACGGGAAGTCGCTGCCCCACACGAACTGCCCGGACAGCCGGCCGCGCAGCTCGCGGATGACTTCCGGCGGGACGCGCCGCGGCGACCAGCCGGAGATGTCGATGTACACGTTGGTCTTGTGCAGCGCGACGGCGATCAGGTCCATCTGCCAGGGCCAGCCGAAGTGCGCGGCCACCACGGTCAGGTCCGGGTGCGCCGCGGCCACCGGGTCGAGCTTGAGCGGGTGCGCGTAGTCGATCCTGATGCCCTGGCCGCCGGGCTGGCGGGCGCCGATCCCGCTGGTCCCGGTGTGGAACAGGGCCAGCAGGCCGTGCTGCTCGCAGGCCGCGAAGATGGGCCAGTACCGCGGGTCGTCGGGCGAGAAGGCCTGCAGCGACGGGTGGAACTTCACCCCGCGCAGGCCGAGGGACGCGATGTTCGCCACCTCCGCCACGGCGGCCTCGCCCTTGTGCGGGTCCACCGACCCCAGGCCGGCGAACACGCCGGGGTGATCGCGGCACGCGGCGGCCACGGTCTCGTTCGGTACCCGGGGCCGTCCGGTCGCGGTTTCGGCGTCCCAGGCCAGCAGGACCGCGGTCACCTCGAGCCCGCGGTACCGGGCGGCCAGCTCGTCCAGCGACTGCCGCTGCACCGGCGAGCGGAAGTACGCCTCGGCCGCCTCGACGTAGCCCGCCATGCTGCCGTCCAGCCAGTCCGGGGTCGGCAGGTGCACATGGAAGTCGATCGCGCGCAACGGCACCGCCCTATCGTAGCGGCGCGCCCGCCGGGCCCGCCCGGACCCGGCGCCCGGCGGCCGTCACCGGTGGTCGATCCCCTGGCTGGCCAGGTAGCCCGCCGCGACCTTCTTCGGCACCACCATGCACCACGCGTCGGTGAGCAGTTCGCGCAGTTCGTCCGCGTGCAGCGCGGGCAGCCTGGCCCGGACCCAGTGGTACCGCTCGTCGCTGCGCAGCGGCATCATGAACGTGCCCGGATCGCTGGCGACCAGCGCGGCGCGCTCTTCCTTGGGGAAGCCGAACCCGATCCGCTGCTCGTCCGGCGAGACCGACGCGTACACCAGCCTGCCGACCCGGAACTTGGTGTGGTCCCGGATCAGGTGCTCGGACGTGCGCGGCAGCGACATCGCTATCCGCCGCACGTCCTCGATGCCGGCCATCGCGCCTCGCGCCGTCACCGGGCGGCCGGGCCGCGGGCCCCGGGCGAGCCGGCCCGCAGCGCGGACAGGGCGGCGGCCAGCACCATGAATCCCATCATGGCGTAGAACGCGGCGTGCAGGCCCGTGGTGAACGCGACGGCGAGCGTGCCGTGCAGCGAGGTGCTGCCGACGAAGATCGCGAAGGCCAGGCCGCGGGAGATCGAACGCGAGGCGATGAGGATCGCGACCGCGAAGGAGAACACCATGCCGATGTTCGCGAACGTCCGCAGCATGCCGGATGCGATGCCGAACGCCTCCGGCGGGGCCGCCTTCATGACCGCCGAGCTGTTCGCGGGGAAGAAGAAGCTGGCCCCGACTCCGTTGATCACGGCCGCCACCACCACGACCCACAGGCCGGTGGTCAGGCCGAGCTGTGCGTAGATGGCCAGGCCGACCACCTGGATGGCCAGGCCCGCGGTGGCGGGCAGGACCGGTCCGCGCCGGTCCGCGAGCCGCCCGGCGTAGGGGCCGACCACGGACCCCAGCACGTAGCCGGGGACCAGCAGCAGCGAGGCGTGGATCGGGGTCAGGCCGCGCGGTCCCTGCAGGTACATGATCACCAGGAAGAGCACGGCGAAGCTCGCCAGTCCCTGGAACAGCGAGGCGAGCAGCGAGGCCGTCATCGTCGGCACCCGGAAGATCGACAGCGGCAGCATCGGCTCGCGCTGGTGCTGCTCGATGACGACGAACAGCCCGATCAGCGCGATCCCGCCGATCAGGTACCCCGCCACCTCGGCGTCGAACGCCGTGGTGGCCAGCCTGGTCATCGCCCACAGCACCCCGAACAGGCCCAGCCCCAGGCAGACCATGCCGGGCAGGTCCAGGGTGTGGCGCGACCGCTCGGCGCGGTCGCGCAGGACCCGGACGGCCGCCGCGAGCGCCGCGACGCCGACCGGCACGTTGATCCAGAACACCCACCGCCAGGACAGGTACGTGACGATCACGCCGCCGAGCACGATGCCGATCACCGCGCCCATCGTCCAGCCGATCGAGGTGAAGCCGTAGGCGCGGCCCCGGCGCTCCCGCGGGTACAGGTCGGCGATCACCGCTCCGCTGTTCGCCATGATGAACGCCCCGCCCACGCCCTGCACGACCCGGAAGGCGATGATCGACGCCTCGTTCCAGGACAGCGCGCAGGCCAGCGAGCCGAGCACGAAGACCGCGAACCCCGCCTCGTACATCCGCACCCGGCCGAACATGTCGCCGAGCCGCCCCACCTGGGTGGCGAGCAGCGTGATGACGAGCAGGAAGCTGATGATGACCCAGACGACCGCGGACAGCGCGACGTGCAGGCTGCGCTGTATCTCCGGCAGGGCGAGTACCACGATCGTGGTGTCCACGGCGGTCATCAGCACCCCGGTCATGATGACGGCCATCGCCATGCCGGTTCGCTGCGGCGCGGCCGCCTGCGCCCTGGGCTGGCTCACGCGTGGCACGGACACCCGGTCAGCTTACGCGCAGCTGGCCGATCGCCTCATAGTGCGGGACTACGCTGTATACAAGCGTTTTCCGTAAAGGGGCTGTCGTTGGCGAAAGACGAGTCCTCGATCGGCAGCGTAGGTGTGCTGCTGGTGGGGACCAGGGGCACCGCCGGGCCGGGAGAGGTGCTCATTAGGATCAGGGGCGGTTCCGAGGCCTACCTGGCGTGGTCGGATGAGCCGCTGCCCAAGGGGGCGACCGTCATGGTCGTTGAATCGCGCGGCTCGCGGGCGGTCGACGTCATCGAGTGGGAAGACGCCCTCGGTGAGAGCCCGCGCATGCCGGGCTTACTTCGGCTTAGGAGAAGATGAGCAATGTTCGGTTACCGTGTTCCGGCCCCCGACGAGGCCATGCTGATTTCCGGGCGCGGGTACGGCAAGGACGGTCAGCCGTTCCGCGTGGTGATCGGCCACGGCGCGTTCGTCACGCCCATGTTCCGCAAGGTCCGGTACCTCACGTTGTCCATGCAGGAGGCCGAGGTCGCCGAGACCTGCGTGACCAAGCAGGGGATCTCGCTGAACGTCCGCGCGGTGATCGCGTTCAAGGTCGGCAACGACCCCGAATCCATCGTCAACGCCGGGCAGCGTTTCCTGTCCGACCAGGACCAGATGTCGGTGCTGACCGGGCGGATCTTCGCCGGCCACCTGCGTTCGATCATCGGCTCGATGACGGTCGAGGAGATCGTCACCGAGCGGCAGAAGCTGGCCACCGAGGTCCTGGACGGGTCGAAGGAGGAGATGGCCAAGATCGGGCTGATCGTGGACTCGCTGCAGATCCAGTCGATCGACGACATGGGCGCCGGCTACATCGCCGCGATGGCCGCGCCGAACAACGCCGCCATCCAGCGCCAGGCCAAGATCGCGCAGGCGCAGGCCGACCAGGCGGCGGCCGAGGCGCAGCAGGCGTCGGTCCGCAAGCAGGCCGAGTTCGCCAGGGAAACCTCGATCGTGCAGGCCAGGTACAAGGCCGAGGTGGACAAGGCGCAGGCCGAAGCGGCGCAGGCAGGCCCGCTGGCCGAGGCGAACGCCCAGCGCGCGGTCATCGCCGCGCAGGCCGAACTGGCCCAGGAGCAGGCCCAGCTGCGCCAGCAGCAGCTGGTCTCCGAGGTGGTCAAGCCCGCCGAGGCCGAGGCCGAGCGGGTGCGGGTCCTGGCCCAGGCGGACGCCCAGCGCACCCGCATCCAGGCCGAGGCCGCCGCCTCGAACAACCGCGTCGCCCTCGACCAGCTGCTCATCAACCAGCTGCCGCTGATCGTCAAGGAGGCCGCGGCCGGGCTGGCCGGGGCGAACGTCAGCGTGCTCAACGGCGCCGACGGCCTCGGCGAGATCGCCGCCGGGCTGGTCAGCCAGGGCCT
>JASHVM010000352.1:0-10856 GCA_030044595.1 Streptosporangiaceae bacterium | reverse complement strand
GTTGTAGATCTCGCCGTCGAAGACCATCACGTAGCGGCCGTCGGCCGAATACACCGGCTGGCGCGCGCCGGGGGACGGATCGATGACGGCCAGCCGGCTGAACGCCAGGGCGAGGTCGGGATCGGCGAAAAACCCCTCGTCGTCGGGTCCGCGGTGGACAACGCGCAGGGCGGCCCGGCCCACCCACTCGGTGTCGGGCCCTGTCCCGTCTGCCAGCGCCAGGCAGCCGGTCATTCCGCCCATGCGTGCCGCCCAACGATCGCGATACCGGAATCCGTGGCCCTGAGGTGCCCGGACCAGCCTACTTGGGCTGGAACCTGAGCCCCCCATCGAAACGGATGACCTCGGCGTTGATGTAGTCGTTCTCGATCAGGGAGCGGACCAGGCGGCCGAATTCATCCGGGCGCCCCATGCGCTTGGGGAAGACGATCGGGGTCACCAGCCTGGCCTTGAACTCCTCGGCGGCCGCGCCGGATCCGTAGATGGGGGTGTCGATGATGCCGGGGCAGATCGTGTTCACCCGCACCCCGATGGCGGCCAGGTCGCGCGCGGCGGGCACCGTCATCCCGATGATGCCGCCCTTGGAGGCGGAGTACGCGATCTGGCCGGTCTGTCCTTCCAGGCCCGCGATCGACGCGGTGTTGACGATGACGCCGCGCTGCCCGTCACCGTCGGCGGGGTCGGTCCTGGCGATGGCGGCGGCCGCGATGCGCATGAGGTTGAAGGTGCCGACCAGATTGACGCTGATGACCTTCTGGTACCTGGCGAGGTTGTGCGGGGTGCCGTCACGCCCCACCGTCCGCTCGGCCCAGCCGATGCCCGCGCAGCTGACCGCGGTGCGCAGCGGCGGCCCCGCGGCGGCCGCGGCGTCCACCGCCGCCTGGACCGACGCCTCGTCCGATACGTCCGTGGGCGCGAACAGCCCGCCGATCTGGTCGGCCACCCGCTTGCCGGCGTCTTCGCTCAGGTCCGCGATGACCACCGTGGCGCCCGCCGCGGCCAGCACCCGGGCCGTGGCCTCGCCCAGCCCGCTCGCCCCCCCGGAGACGATCGCCGCCGTACCGTTCAGGTTCATGACCGGGAGCATACCGGGCGCGAGCGCGCGGCCGGGCGGGGAGCCGGATCAAGATATATCTTGTTACTCCTGCTCCGTTCGGCTAGGGTCGGGGCATGGCGAAGGTGCGCGGAAACCCGTGGGCGGTCCTGGTCGTGGTCTCCCTGGGCTTTTTCATGACGTTGCTCGATCTGACGATCGTCAACATCGCGATCCCCAATATGATCGACAAGCTGCACGCGTCCCTCGACGACGTGCTGTGGGTGCTCAACGCGTACGCGCTCGTCCTCGCCGTCCTGGTCATCACCGCCGGACGGCTCGGCGACCTGATCGGGACACGGACCATGTTCGCGGCGGGGATCGCCGTGTTCACCGCCGCGTCGGCCGCGTGCGGGTTCGCCCCCGGACCGGGCTGGCTGATCGCCTTCCGCGCGGTCCAGGGGCTGGGCGCGGCGATGCTGATGCCGCAGACGCTCGCGATCGTCACCATGACCTTCCCGCCGGAGCGGCGCGGCGCCGCGTTCGGCGTCTGGGGCGCGGTCGCGGGGCTGGCCACGATCGCCGGGCCCACCCTCGGCGGCCTGCTCGTCACGGCCTTCGACTGGCGATGGATCTTCTTCGTGAACCTGCCGATCGGGATCGCGGTGCTCGCGGTGACCTTCGTCATCATCCCGGACCTGCAGCCGGGGCGGCGGCACCGGCTGGACCTCCTCGGCGTGACGCTGGCCAGCGTGGCCCTGCTGGCCATCTGCTACGGGCTGGTGGAGGGGCAGCGCTACGACTGGGGGACGATCACGTCGTTCATCACCATACCGCTGGTCATCGCGGCCGGCGTCGTGCTGCTGTTCGTGTTCCTGCTGGTCCAGCTGCTGCGCCAAGCCCGCGAGCCGCTCATCCCGTTCGCGCTGTTCCGGAACAGGAACTTCACGCTGATGAACTGGGTGTCGTTCACGCTGTCCATCGGCATGCTCGGCATCTTCCTGCCGTTCACCATCTACCTGCAGTCCGCGCTCGGCTTCTCCGCGCTGAAGGCGGGCCTGACGATGGCGCCGTCCTCGCTGGTGATGATCGCGGTCGCGCCGTTCCTCGGCCGGCTGACGGACAAGATCGGCGGCAAGTACATCCTGATCAGCGGGCTCACCCTGTTCGCCGTCGGGATGGGCTGGGTGGTGCTGATCGCGGCCCCGGACTCCGCGTGGCAGGACTTCCTGCCGCCGCTGATCGTGGCCGGCCTCGGCATGGGCGGCACGTTCGCGCCGCTGACCACGGTGGCCATGCGCCAGGTCGAGCCGGCCACGGCCGGCGCGGCGTCCGGCCTGCTCAACACCGCCCGGCAGGTCGGCTCGGTGATCGGGACCGCGACGGTGGGGGCGCTGCTGGAAAACCGGCTGGTGGCCTCGCTGACCAGCGAGGCCACCGCCCGTTCGGCGGGTCTGCCGGCGCCGGTGCGGGGAGCGTTTATCAGCGGGTTCCACCAGGCCGCCGCCAGCGGCCTGCTGACCGGTAGCCCGGCGAGCTCGGGCACGAGCTCGCGGGCCGTACCGCCCGCGCTCGCGGCGCAGCTACGCCACCTCGCCGCGGAGGTGTTCAGCCACGGCTACGTGACCGCGATGCGCTGGACCATGGTGCTGCCCATCGCCGTGATAGTCCTGGCCGCGGTCAGCTGCTTCGCCCTCAAGAGCGACGTCGCCCGGGGCCGCACGGCGATGCCGGGCGTGGAGCCCGGCCAGATGGCGGGAACCGTCAGCTCGCCCGGCTGATCCGGTTCTTCGCGGCCCGCGCGATCCTCAGCGCCTGCGGGGTCATCGGGGCTCGGCGGTCCCCGGGGCTCTCGGGGCCGCCGGGGCCTGCGGGGCCGCCGGGGTGGAGCCCGGGCCGCTGCACGGGGGCCGGCTCGCCACGGGCGGGCTCGTAGGGAAACCGGTCCGCGAAGGCAGGCTCGAGGTCGGTGAGCCAGGTAGCCGCCGGGTCGAACCTGGCGAAGAACGGCGTCCCGACCAGCCGCGGGTCACGGGCCTGGATCATGCGCAGCACGAAGACCTTGAGGCCGGCCACCTCGGTGACTCCGTCGACGCACACCTTCCCGGGGGTGGCCGACATCGACGGGCCGCGGACGGTCCGGCACAAGCCGGACACGCCCTGGTAGGCGTCACGGAAGATCTCGTACCCGCAAGCCAGCGGCACGGCGAAGTAGTCCTGCGGCCCGGTGTCCCGCTCGACGAACATGTAGTACGGCACCATGCCGAGGCGCGCTTGCCTGCGCCACATGGCGCGCCAGGCCGCGGCGTCGTCGTTGATGGTCCTGATCAGCGGCGCCTGCGTGCGGATCACCGCCCCGGTGGCCCTGATCCTGCGCACCGCCTGCTCCAGCAGCGGCGGTTCCAGTTCGCGCGGATGGGAGAAATGCGCCATCAGCGCGAGCGACCGGCCGGAGGCGACCACCTCGCTGAACAGCCGCAGTGTCGCGTCGGCGTCCGGGTCGCTGACAAACCGCTGCGGCCAGTACGCGAGCGACTTGGTTCCGATCCTGATCGACTCCAGGTGGTCCAGGCGCGGGTCGAGCAGCGGCTCGACGTACCGCCTCAGCACGGCCTCCCCCATGATCATCGGATCGCCGCCGGTGATCAGGACGCTGGTCACTTCCGGGTGCTCGCCGAGGTAGGCGACCAGCGCGCCGACGTCGTCGGCGGCCATCTTCAGGCCCGGCTCGTTCACGAACTGCGCCCACCTGAAGCAGTAGGTGCAGTACGCGTGGCAGGTCTGGCCCTGCCGGGGGAAGAAGAGCACCGTCTCCGGGTACTTGTGCTGCAGGCCGGGCAGCGGCCCGCCGTGCAGGCTCGGCGCGTTCAGCAGCAACTGCCCGGCGGGGTGCGGGTTGAGCCGCATCCGGATCTCGTGCGCGGCGGCGCGCAGGGTCGCCTCGGGAGCCCTGTTGCTGATCATGCCCGCGAGGCGGGCCACGTCAGCCGCGGGCAGCATGTCCGGCTGGGGAAAGACCAGCCGGTAGATCGGGTCGTCGGGGGCGGCGTCCCAGTCAATGAGGTTTTCGACAACATAGGAATTTGCCCGGAACGGAAGTACCGTGGCCACCGCCCGCACGGCTAGCCGTTCATCAGGCGGCAGACCTGCTCGCTGGGCCAGCACGTCCAGGTGTTTCGCCGAGTAAGCGTGAAACCCGCGTCCCGGTGGCCGGGCCGACGGGACGATCTGGTGGGTGTCTGTCACGCGCCTTCTCCCTCCGTGGTGCGCGCGGCACGGCGTATGCGCCGCTCAGCGCGCCGAATAGCCCTGATGACACCCGCTCCCCAGCGGTTCCCCCGGCCTGGCCACGTTCCCCGGCAGCCGTCAGGCCAGAACTGCTTCCACGTTTATTTACGGTCCAGAAGCGTCGCTAGTTCCTTATTGTCCAGCCGCCTTTCTCCCGCCCCCGTCAAATACCATGATTCGCAGGAAGTATTCGCCTGGATCACAGCAACTTCCAAGCGCCCGGGTTGAAAATCCGCCCTATTGTGAGGCCTTTCTTGCCGTACAATGCCGACGGACCGCCGCCGTCCGTGCCGTCCGTACCGTCCGTTCCGGGGTGCACGCCGGCCAGGGCCATGACGAGGCCCGATACGCTTGAGCCATGGCCGATCCACAGCAGGTTCTCGCGCAGCGGGTGCGCGCCGCCACCGCGGCGGCGTTCGGCCCGGAGTACGGCGACGCCGACCCGCTGATCCGGCCCTCGTCGTTTGCTGACTTCCAGGCCAACGTGGCGCTGCCGCTCGGCAAGCGGCTGGGCCGGCCGCCGCGCGAGGTGGCCGGGGCGCTGGTCGGACGGCTTGACGTCACCGACATGAGCCTCGAGCCCGAGGTCAGCGGGCCGGGCTTTATCAACTTCACGTTGCGCGACGACTGGATCGCGGCCCAAGCCTCCGGCATGCTCGGCGATCCCCGGCTCGGGCTCGATCCCGCGGCCAGGCCGCAGACGGTGGTGGTGGAATACTCCTCACCCAACATCGCCAAGGAAATGCACGTCGGGCACTTGCGCACGACCATCGTCGGGGACGCCGTGGCGCGCGTCCTGGGCTTCGCCGGGCACCGGGTGATCAGGGACAACCACGTCGGCGACTGGGGCACCCAGTTCGGCATGCTGATCGAGTACCTGCTTGATATCGGCGAGGACTCGCCGGAGGCCGGGCTGCTGCGGACCGACCCGAACGCGTTCTACCAGGCCGCCCGGCGCAAGTTCGACTCCGACCCGGCCTTCGCCGAGCGGGCCAGGAACCGCGTCGTGGAACTGCAGGGCGGCGACCCGGCCACGTTGAAGCTGTGGCGGGAGCTCGTCGATATGTCCCTGGACTACCTGCACCGCATCTACGACCGGCTCGGCGTGCTGCTCACCGACGACGACATCAGGGGCGAAAGCTTCTACAACGGCATGCTCGCTGACACGGTGGCCACCCTGGAGGACGAGGGCATCGCGGTCTACAGCGACGGCGCGCTGTGCGCCTTCCCGCCGGGCTTCACCGGCCGCGAGGGCAGGCCGCTGCCCGTCATCGTCCGCAAGAGCGACGGCGGTTACAACTACTCCACCACGGACCTGGCCACCATCCGGTACCGGGTCGACGTCCTGCACTGCGATCGCGCCATCTACGTGGTCGGTTCCGACCAGACGCTGCACTTCCAGATGGTCTTCGCGGTCGCCGGGGAGGCGGGCTGGATTCCGCCGGGCGTCTCCTTCGAGCACGCCCAGATCGGCCTCGTGCTCGGCACCGACGGCAACCGGCTGCGTACCCGGTCCGGTGATAACGTCCAGCTCAGCGACCTGCTGCAGGAAGCAGTGGACCGGGCCCGCGGCATCCTGGACGAGCTCGACGCGTCCGCCCGTTTCGACCCCGCCGAGCTGGACGAGGTGGCCGAGGCGGTCGGCATCGGGGCGGTGAAGTACGCCGACCTTTCCACCGCCCGCGACAGCGCCTACGTGTTCGACTGGGACCGGATGATCTCGTTCCGCGGTAACACCGGCCCGTACCTGCAGTACGCCACCGCGCGGATCCGGTCGATCTTCCGCAGGGCCGACGCGGAGGCCGACGACCCGGACGTCCGCGGATCGGGCGTCGCGGTCGCCGCCGCCCCCGAACGGGCGCTCGCGCTCAGGCTGCTCGGCTTCGGCGCGACGGTCACCCAGGTCGCCGAGACCACCGAGCCGCACCGCCTGTGCGCATACCTGTTCGACGTGGCCAGCCTGTTCACCACGTTCTACGAGGAGTGCCCGGTGCTGAAGGCCGAGCCGGAGACGTTGCGCGCGCGCCGGCTCGCGCTCTGCGCGCTCACGTTGCGCGTGCTGACCGCGGGCCTGGACCTGCTCGGGGTAGCCGTTCCCGAGCGCATGTAGAGCGTTACCCGCAGCCGGCGACTGCGGGCCCGCGCGCGCCCCGCGCGGGTCGTCGGCAGCACGCGGCGCCCCGCCTGAACCAGGCGAACCTTCCGGTAACACACCTAACCGAGCGCTGAACTTCTCCTCCCGGCTCCGGGCCGGCGCGGGCTGCCGCGCCGCCCAGCATGTGAAGTCGCGAACGTACTGCTTACGTCAGCCGGGAATCCGGGCGGCTGGCCCGGCGGACCGGGCACTCTCGGAGCCATGGACACGTGCGGGCCGTCCATCGGCTACCCAGAACCCCACAGGCCCGCCCATTCAGACCTGGACACGCGAAGCGGGCGCGGCGTCCACCGAAGGAGGCATCCATGATGGCCCGCGATCAGCGTTACCGGAGAAGCCGACAGGCGAGGCTGAAGGCCCGGGTCGGCCTCGCGGCCGCGGCGGCAGCCGTGGTCGGCGGCGGCGCGGTCGCCGTGGCAGCGATGGCGGCCACCAGCCACTCCGCCGGGACGACCGCGCGGCCTGCCGCGTACGCGGCCCGGTACACGAGCGAGGGGACCATGCTCAGCTCGGCCATGGCCGACTGGAGCTGGTCCGAGCAGGACACGTTCCTCCAGCTGGCGCAGCTCGACCCGGCGCAGGGATACAGCCAGACCACGCACCACGGCAAGACGCTCGATATTCAGCGCGGCATCGTGGTCCTGGCCACGAAGAAATTCCTCCTCCTGCAGTCCGCCAACGGATCGCTGCACCTGTGGCTGCTCTCGGCCGCGACCAAGTTCCAGAACGTGTCGGGCACGGCGTCCGGCACCTCGGCGCTGACCGCGAGCACCACCGCGACGCAGCAGGCGATGGGCTCGGGCAACATGATGCCGGCCGCCACGCTGCTGGCCGGGAGCCCGCAGACCGCCGCCGCGATGCTGACGCCGACCGACGCGCCGGTGACGCTCTCCGTGCAGGTGGCTAACACCGACCTGACCGTGACGGTCACGGTGACCAGAAGCACCGCGACGGTCTCCCAGACCGCGACCACGCCGGGGAACGGCATGCCGGCGCCGGACCCGACCAGGTTCACGCAGAACGCGTGGCAGGCCACGGCCTCGGTCGCCCGCGGCGACCTGGCGGTGGTGGTCGGCACGCGCTCGCACTGGACGCTGCACGCCCGGCTGGTCCTGTTCGCCCCGCTGAGCGCGAGCGACGTCGGCGGGTCCTGGGGCAACGGGCAGGCCGATCCGGCCGCCGCGGCCAGCCCGACCGCGGCAGCGACTCACTGGTGAGCCGACCCGCTCAGCCGATCCCGGCTGCGTCGCCGGTGCGCCCGCATCACCTGCGGGCGCACCGGCCCGTCCTCGCGGGCGGCCTGCCCGGGGAGCCCGGCACGCTCCGTTCCGGCGACCTCGTGCTCGACGAGTCGCGCTGGACGGTGCACCGGGCGGGAACGCCGGTGGGCCTGTCCCCGACCGAGTTCCGGCTGCTGGCCTACCTGATGCGCCATCAAGGCACCGTGGTGACCAGGACCCAGCTGCTGCAGAGCGTGTGGGGCTGGGGTTACACCGGCCAGGCTCAGGTCGTGGAAACGTACGTGAGCTACCTGCGGCGCAAGCTCGGCCGGCTCGGCCCGCCGCTGATCCACACCCGGCGCGGCGCCGGTTACGTGCTGCGCGGCGCCGAGGCCGCGGAGCGCGGCCCGGAGGTCCCGGGGCCGGTCAGACTCGCTCGATGATCGTGGCGTTGGCCTGACCGCCGCCCTCGCACATCGTCTGCAGGCCGTACCGGCCGCCGGCGCGCTCGAGCTCGTGGACGAGCTTGGTCATCAAGATCGCCCCCGTGGCGCCCAGCGGGTGCCCGAGCGCGATGGCTCCGCCGTTGGGGTTCGTCTGCTCCAGCGACGCCCCGGTATCCTCCGACCACGCCAGCAGGACCGGCGCGAACGCCTCGTTGACCTCGAACACGTCGATGTCCCCGATCTTCATTCCCGCCTTGCCGAGCACCTTGTTGGTCGCGCCGATCGGGCCGGTCAGCATCAGCACCGGATCGGCCCCGACCACGGCCAGCGCGTGCACCCGGGCCCGCGGCGTCAGGCCGTACCGGTCCAGCGCGGCTTCCGAGGCGATCAGCAGCGCGGCCGCGCCGTCGGAGATCTGCGAGGATACCGCGGCGGTGATCTCCCAGCCCTCGCGGAGCGGGGCCAGACCCGCCATCTTCTCCAGCGAGGTGTCCCGGCGCGGGCCCTCGTCCTGGCTGACCCCGGCCAGCGGGACGATCTCCCGCTCGAACCTGCCCTCGTCGATGGCGCGCACCGCTCGCTGGTGGCTTTCCAGCGCGAACTCCTCCAGCTGGCTCCGCTTGAGCCCCCATTGCTCGCAGATCAGCTGAGCGCCGCGGAACTGGGAGATCTCCTGGTCGCCGTAGCGTTCCCGCCAGCCCTGGCCCCACGGGTACGGCATGCCCGCCTTCGCGGCCAGGGTGGCCGTGGAGCCCATGGTGACCACGCTCATGCTCTCCACGCCAGCCGCGACCACCAGGTCCTGGGTGCCGGACAGCACGGCCTGGGCGGCGAAGTGGACCGCCTGCTGAGAAGATCCGCACTGCCGGTCGACGGTGACGCCGGGGACGCTCTCCGGCAGGCCGGCGGACAGCCACGCGTTCCTGGCGATGTCGAAGGTCTGCGGGCCGATCTGCGAGACGCAGCCCATGATGACGTCGTCGACCGCGCCGGGGTCAACCCCGGTGCGGTCGATCAGCGCCCGCACGGCGTGAGCCGCGAGGTCGACCGGGTGGACCCCGGCCAGGCCGCCGTTACGCCTGCCGACCGGGGTGCGAACCGCACCGGCTATGAACGCATCCGCCATCGCGGCCTCCGTAACGCCTGACGGCTGGCCGGGGCGCTGCCGCGCCGGGACCAGCCCTTCGCCTGCGGGACAAATCGTGCCCTCACGGTACCTCGGATCGCGCCCGGCCGACCAACGCAGACCGGCTGGTGAGCCGGCCCGGATCACGCGAAGGACCGGATGCGTCTCGCGCGGTGGGACCGATTGCCGTACTCTCGAAGCGGGTTCGCAGATTCCGCGGGTTCAGGAGGCGGCCGTGACCGGGCTCATCTTGGCGGTGTTCATCGGCGTCCTTGTCGCGTTCGGCTGGACACGCCTGCGCGGCAAGATGAAGATGGGCGTCTCCGCCAAGGACTGGCTGGGGCCGGTCGTCGTCGTCGTCATCCTCGCGCTCATGCTGTGGGCCTCGCAGGGCTCCCACTAAGAGCGGAAGCCGATTACTGGCGGGCGGCCTGTTCGGGACCTGGTTCGGGGCGGACGACCGGTACCGGGTCCGGCGTGCGCTCAAAGAGGTAGAGATTATTCAGGCCCAGCTCGAACGTCTGGTGCTTGGCTCGCCGCCACAGCGGGGCCGCGAAGACCGCCTCGAGCTCTTTCGGCTCGAACCCGTGATGCTGGTGGGCCTCCATCCCGTCCACCAGGCGCAGCCGGATGAGCACGTGCAGGATCTCGTCGACGGCCGGCTCCGGCACCGTGATGACCAGCTTCCCGTTCGGGGCCAGCAGCCGGGCCAGCGCCTGACCCCAGGCCGCCAGCTCGTCGCTGGACACGTGCTCGACTACCGCCAGCGCGGTGGCCGCCTCGAATGACCCGTCCGGCAGGGTCGGCAGGTCGTCGGGAAACACACCTCGCACCAGCGTCACCCCGGGAATGGCGGGCGCCTCGACCAGCTCCGGGTCGATGCCGACCCCCCGAGCACCCGCGAGACGGAACAGCGTGCCATCATGCGTGCCGATGTCGAGCACCCGAGCGCCCTGGGGCAACTCGCGGAGCGCCACCCGTATCCGCCGCCGCTGCAGCACACGGTCCAACCACCTCATGCGCTTCCCTTCATCGAGCTGTGGTCAGATCGCTGGCGGCGACTCGCGCTGATCCGCCCGCCGCAACGATCAGGAACGTCGAAGTATGAGATTTAGGCCAAGGTGCAAAATACTACGTGAAATAGATGCCGCAACCTGATGTCTGGCATTACCTGATCCCAGGTACCTTTCAGAGTCAGCATAGCCGCCATGCAGAGACCCCTATGCTAGGCGGTCCGGACGCGTGTCTCGGAGAAGCTCGCCGGACACGGCCGCGCCGATTTTTCGCCGCGGTAAGGCGCGGCTGCCGCCGCGCGGCATCTCGAACCAGACCGCCTTGCCCTCCGGGGTGGGCCTGGAACCCCACCGGGTTGTGAGCTGTTCGACCAGGTAGAGTCCTCGTCCGCCCTCGTCTGTTTCGGTGGCGGTCCGGATCCGGGGCAGCCGCAGGTCAGGGTCGAAGACTTCGACCCACACGACGCTGGCCCCCCGCCGCAGGCGCAGCGCGAACTCCCGGCCGGGTCCTTGGTCTTGGGACCCGTCGGCCTGATGGGCCGCGCCGTCCCAGCCGCCCTGGCCGCCTTGGGCCG
>JASHVM010000351.1:0-3348 GCA_030044595.1 Streptosporangiaceae bacterium | reverse complement strand
GGCTTCCCGGTCTTCGGGCTTCGTCGGCCTT
This sequence comes from Streptosporangiaceae bacterium, assembly GCA_030044595.1. GTDB lineage: Bacteria > Actinomycetota > Actinomycetes > Streptosporangiales > Streptosporangiaceae > Palsa-504. The sequence goes on along the minus strand of JASHVM010000351.1, from coordinate 3,317 downwards.
CCACGTTCCCGGCCTTCCGGCCGTCCCGCCAACTTGCCCGCGACCCGGCTCTGTAGTCTCATTGGGGCTACAGGCGGCCCGCAGGATTCTGGCCGTCTTGACGTCATATTGCTTAACGGGTGATGCTCGGATGAACCACTGAGCGCGCCGCTAGGCGGTGTGACAGAGCTGTGGCAGATCCGGAGGGGATGTGTCCGCCGACCGTGGTCCTGCGGGGCTATCGCTGAGCGAGCAGGGGGTCGCCGCACGGGCGGTCGGCCTGGTGGCGGTGGCCGAGGACCTGGCCGGCGAGTTCTCGCTGCGCCCGCTGCTGGAACGGATCTTGCGGCGCTGCACCGAACTGCTCGGCTGCCACGCGGGCTCGATCTGCAGCGTCGATGAGGCGGCCGGTACCTACTGCAAAGAGGCTGATATCGGCGTGGCCTGCCAGTCCGGCCGGGTCTTCCCGCTCACCGAGGGCATGACCGGAGCCGTGGTGGCGCGTCGCGCTCCGGTCTGGTTCGCGCGCTACGACGAAGTCCGCGGCGGCCACGTGGCCGCTGAGGACCGGGCCACGCTCCGGGGCGTCATCGGCGTGCCGCTGGAGTGGCGCGGACGCGTTATCGGCGCCTGCATCGTGTTCAGCAGGGACGAGCGACGGATCTTCGGGCCCGATGACGCCGAACTGCTGGAGCTGTTCGCCAGGCACGCGGCGATCGCGCTGGCCACCGCCCGGATGCATGAGGCAGCCGAGGAACGGGCCAGGGCGGAGGCCGCAGCCGCCGAACGCGACCGGTTGCTGGGAGAGGTCCACGACAGCCTCGCGCAGCGGCTGGTGAGCATCCGGGTGTACCTGGACAGCGCTGAACGCGATCTTGCCGCTATCGCCGAGGCCGCCGATGGCGACGACGGGATCGGGGCCGTGGCGGCCCAGCTCCGGCGGGCCAGCACGGCCGCCACGGACGCGCTCGCCGAGGCCAGGCTCACCCTGCTCGGCCTGGCTTCGTCGCCGCTGAAGGGCCGGACGCTGGATGCTGCGCTCCGCTCCGAGGCGGCCTGGGCCGAGAGCATCGGCGGACTCGAGGTCCGATTCGTGTCAGCCGGTACCCCTGCGGAGATGGAGGAGCACCTCTCGCAAGAAGTGCTCCGGGTGGCCCGCGAGGCGCTCACCAACATCGTCCGGCACGCTCAGGCGCGTTCGGTCCGCCTTGGCCTGCTGTACGAGCAGGCGGCCGTGACGCTCCTCGTCCAGGACGACGGCCAGGGCTTCGATCCGAAGTCCGACTGGCAAGGCGACCGCTTCGGGCTGCGCGCCGTCAGCGAGCGCGCGCGCGTTCTCGGCGCCACGGTCGACGTCGATTCCCTGGCCGGCTGGGGTACGCGGATCCGCGCCCGCTTCCCTTACCGGCCGCATGACGAGCAGTCCAGCCCGCGGCTGCGAGTGCTGATCGCGGAGGCCCGGCCCGTGCTGCGGGCCGGCATCGTCCAGCTGCTGTCCTCGACCGAGCCGGGCATCGAGGTGATCGGCGAGGTCGCGACGGCGGCCGACGCGCTGGACGCCTGCCGGGACCTCCGGCCCGACGTCGTGCTGGCCGACCTCAGCCTGTCACCCGACGACACGTCAGCAGCGTGGCCCGGCGCCGACGGTGGCGTGGCCGGCCTCCTGCTCGCCCAGGATCCGAGCCTGGTCGTGGTGGGCCTGTGCGAGGTCGGCGACGAAAAGCTGGTCGCCAGCGCGATGCGCGCAGGCGCGCGCGGCTGCGTAGACCTGGGCGCCGACGGCCCAGAACTCGCTCGAGCCGTCGTCGCAGCCGGGCGCGGCCAGGCGATCCTGTCCGGTCCCGTGCTGCAGTGGCTCCACCGCGGCCTGCAGGAAGACGAGCCCGGAGCGGCCCTGACCGACCGCGAACGCCAGGTGCGCAGCCTGATGGAGCAGGGACTGCCGGACAAGCTGATCGCCGAGCAGCTGGTCCTGTCGATCAAGACGGTGGAAAAGCACGCCGGTGCCGTGCTGCGTAAGACCGGTGCGCGTAACCGCACCGAGCTCGCCGCGCTGGCCAGCCACGCCCGGCTCAGGCGGGCCGCCAGGTAGGGGAAGTCCTCCCTCGAAGATGGGTGTTTCCACCGATCCGCTTCCACGGCCGCGCTGCTTAGGTTCGGGTTGTCCGGGTCCCGTCCCCGAAAGGTCCGTCCGGTGCCCGTCGTGCCGCTGAAGCAAATCGTCGATCGGGCGTTCAGCGAGCGTTACGGCGTCGCGGCCATCAACGTGGTCAACGACCTGACCCTGGAGGCGGTGCTGGCCGCGGCCGTGGAGCAGCGCTCCCCGGTCATCATCCAGACTTCGGTGAAGACGGTTCGGTCCATCGGCCTGGACCTGTTGTTCGCCATGTGGCGGGAGCTGACCGCCGGCATCGAGGTCCCGGTCAGCCTGCACCTGGACCACTGCCCGGACCGCCAGGTCATCACCAGCTGCCTGCGCAAGGGCTGGAACTCGGTCCTGTTCGACGCCTCCCGGCTGCCGGTGGAGGAGAACCAGCGGCAGACGGTGGAGGTCGTGGCCGAGGCCCGGTCGTACGGCGCGAACGTCGAAGGAGAGATCGAGGCCATCACCGGCGTCGAAGATGGCATCGGCTCCAGTGAGGAAGCCGAGCGGCAGTCGCTGCCGGTGGCGCTGGAGTTCATCCGGGTCACCGGCATTGACGTGTTCGCGCCCGCTATCGGCAACGCGCACGGCGTCTACCGCGCCGAGCCCAAGCTGGACGCGCAGCGCGTGTCCGACATCGTGGCCGCGGAGCCAATCCCCATCGCCCTGCACGGCGGCACCGGGATGACGGACGCCCAGTTCACCGACCTGATCGCGCGCGGCTGCGCCAAGGTGAACATTTCCACCGCGCTCAAGGTCAGCTACATGAAGGCCAACCTGGCCTTCCTGCGCGGCGCGGAGGAACACGACAGCTGGGACCCGCCGTCGCTGTTCACCGCGGTCCGGGCCGCGGTGAAGGACATGGCCGCCGACCACATGCGCCGCTTCGGCAGCGTCGGCCGGGCCTGGTGAGCACGTGACCCCCGCAACCGCGCCGGCCGGGCCTGGTGAGCAGGTGACCCCCGCAGTGGCGCCGGCGATCATCTTCGACTGCGACGGGGTGCTGGCTGACACCGAGCGCCATGGCCACCTGCCCGCGTTCAACCAGACGTTCGCCGAGTTCGGCCTCCCGGTCCGCTGGAGCGTCGCGGACTATAAGGAAAAGCTCCGTATCGGCGGTGGCAAGGAACGGCTGGCCAGCCTGCTCACGCCCGAGTTCGTAGCAGCCGCCGGCCTGCCCGCCGACCACGAACGG
>JASHVM010000350.1:0-10315 GCA_030044595.1 Streptosporangiaceae bacterium | reverse complement strand
GCGCCGGCCGCGGCCGCCAGCGCCGTGACCGCCACGGTGGCCCCGTCGCAGTCGTCGAAGGGCCTCGGCGCGCCGTCCGGGCCGGCCAACAGCAGCCCGAGGAACCGTTTCCTGGAAGCCCCGACGAGAACCGGAAAGGCAATCCCGGCGAGCACGCCTATATCGGCCAGGCCTGCGAGCAGCGGCCAGTTGTGCTCCGGGCGCTTCCCGAAACCCAGACCCGGGTCGATCACGATGCGTCCCGGGTCCACCCCGGCGGCGACCACCGCGTCCACGCGACGAGTGAGCTCCTCGCGGACCTCCCGCACCACGTCGGCGTAGACCGCTCGCGAGTACATGTCATGACTGTGACCGCGCCAGTGCACCACCACGTAGGACGCTCCTGCCGCCGCGACCAGGCGCGGCATCTCCGGATCGGCCAGGCCGCCGCTCACGTCGTTAACGAGGCGCACGCCGGCGTCCAGCGCAAACTCGGCCACCCGCGCTCGCATCGTGTCGATGGAGACCGGCACGCCGGCCTTGACGAGCTCGGTGATGACCGGCTCGACCCGCCGCAGCTCCTCTTCCTGCGAGACGCGCTGGGCGCCTGGCCTGGTTGATTCACCGCCGACGTCCACGATGTCCGCGCCCTGCGCAGCAAGTTCCAGGCCGTGCGCGACGGCCGCGTCAGCCTCGTACCATTGGCCGCCGTCGGAGAATGAATCGGGCGTCACGTTCACCACGCCCATGACCAGGCAGCGATCCGCTTTCGGCAGGCCGGGCAGCGTGTCCGCGTTAGAGGTCATCGCGGTGTTGGTCCGGAGAGGCGACCTCCCTGGACCTGCCGGCCACGGGGGCGCTCCCCGTCTCCTTGTCCCCCACGGGGGCGCGCCGCACCGGGTCGCCGTGCAGGGGCCGGCGTAGCCTGCCCAGGCCGAGCTTGCGCGCAATCCTGCGCAGCTCGAGCCGCGGCCACACCACGAACGCCTCCGCCTGCAGCGCGGCCAGCGCGATCCTCGGGGCGTCCTTGGAGCTCGGGAATACGAAGAACCGCGGCTGCCAGACGGGACAGAACTTGGCGTTGAACTTGTACAGGGACTCGATCTGGAACCACTTGGACATGAAGATCAGCACTGACCGCCAGGCCCGCAGCACAGGACCCGCGCCGATCCGCTCGCCGCGCTCCAAAGCGGCCCTGAAGACCGCGAAATTCAGTGAGATCTGCTTGACCCCCAGGCACGAAGCGGCCTTGATGGTCTCGACGATGAGGAAATCGTTCAGCCCGGGCTGGGCGGCCTTATCCCGGCGCATGAGATCGAGCGACAGGCCGTCGGATCCCCACGGAACAAGTTGCAGCACCGCGCGGATGGTCCCGTTCTCGGTGGCGGTCGCCAGTACGCAGTCATCGTCACCGGGCGCGCCGATCCGCCCCAGGGCCATCGAGAACCCGCGCTCGGTATGGCTGCCGCGCCACGAATCCGCCGTCCTGACGATGGCGTCCAGTTCCTTCCGCGGTATGTCGCTGACCCGGCGTACCTCGGCCACGTAGCCGTGCTTGGTCACCCGGTTCACCATCTGCCTGACGTTCCGCATGGACCGGCCGGACAGGCTGAAGTCGGCCACGTTCACGATCGCTTCATCGCCGAATTCGAGGGCGGTCAGGCCGCCCTCGCGGCACCAGACCTCCGCGCCGAGCTCGCTGCACCCCATCACCGCGGGCGCCCAGGCGTGCCGGGACGCCTCGTCCAGGAAGGGGCCGATGACGCCGGGCCACGCCTCGGGGTCGCCGATCGGGTCGCCGCTGGCCAGCATGACCCCGGACACCACGCGATAGCAGATGCACGCCTTGCCGGTCGGCGACCAGATCACGCTCTTGTCATCACGCAGCGCGAAATACCCGAGTGAGTCGCGGTCTCCGTGCTTGCCGAGTAGTTCCCTGACCCGCGCCGCGTCCGCCACGCCGAGCCTGGCTCTCGGCTTGGCCGGGCGGAGGAACAAATACACGGTGACGATGAGGGTAAAGAGCCCGAGCGCGCTCGTGAGCATGTTGAACAGATCACCGCGCGCCTCCGGCACCCACTGGACCGGCCCGGACACTCCGACCAGGCCGTAAACAACCTCCTGGACGCGCTGGCCCAGCGAGTAGTCGGCCACCAGCCCCCGGGCGAAGATGATGTAGCTCAGCCCGATTACAACGTCCGCCACCACCAGGCCGACCAGAACCCACAGGGCCCGCCACCGGGTACGCGGGTCTCCTTCGGCGTAGAACTCGTCGCGGAAATACAGCAGCGCGATCAGCACGACCAGCGCGACTATCGCGGTCGGTATCCGCTGGGAGTGGAAAAAGTGGATGCCGATGTCGAAGGCGAGCAGCGCGACCACCGCCTGCCAGGCGCGCCGCTTCCTGCGGCGCAGGCCGTGCGCGAGCACCAGCAGCATCAGGCCGATGATGACGTCCGCGCTGCGGATGCCGACGGTCAAAGTGCCCGGGACCAGGTAATTGATCTTGTTCAGCCGGTGCGACCAGTCAGGCTTGAAGATGGCAACGATATCCGACAAGCCGATGAGCGCGGTGAGGAGCGCAGCGGTACCCGGCACCCAGGCGTGCTGGCGCCTGCGGTCAACGGAATCCTCGGGCGCGGCGGCAACCCGCGAGCCGTGGGCGTTGGCCGCGGGCAGGTCCGCAACGTTCGTTTGTGTAGCTTCGTCGCTGTCGCTCATCTCGGCAGCTTTCTTAGCAGGCCCTCGATCACGGTGCGCCAGCGTGGTCATCGCGCTGCCTCGCATCCAGCTTTCACGGTACCTCCCAAGCCTAGGCAACGTTCCCGGCTCGCGGGACAGGGTTAGCACACGAACGGTTTTCTAGCGCCGCGTCCCCAGGTTCTCCCGGAGGCACGGGGGGATAGGCCGGGTGCTCGAGGGGAAGCGCCGGGGGAACGTGCCGCGGATCCCTCGCGCTGGCCCCTCATGGACTGGCCTATCCGTTAGACGACGCGGACAGCGTTTCAGTTCAGCATTGAGATGAAGTTAAGTTCCCGTTCAGCGATGACCGTAGATCAGGCTCATGGCCTCGGTCCGGGTAACGGTATCCCTGAAAGCACCGCGCACCGCCGAGGTTACCGTCCTCGCACCGGGCTTGCGCACTCCGCGCATGGTCATGCACAAGTGCTCAGCCTCGATGACCACGATCACGCCGCGCGGCTCGAGGATATCCACCAGGGCGTCCGCGATCTGGCAGGTCATCCGTTCTTGCACCTGCGGACGCCGGGCGTAGACGTCCACTAGCCTGGCCAGCTTCGAAAGCCCGGTGATCTGGCCCTTGACGTTCGGGACGTATCCGATATGCGCGACGCCGATGAACGGGACCAGGTGGTGCTCGCAGGTGCCGTAAACCTCGATGTCGCGGACGATGACCATCTCGTCGTGGCCCACATCGAAGATAGTGGTGAGCACGTCCTCTGGGCGCTGGCGCAAGCCGGCGAACTGTTCCGCGTAGGCCCGCGCGACCCTGGCAGGCGTTTCCCGCAGGCCGTCCCGGTCCGGATCCTCGCCGATCGCGAGGAGGATCTCCCGTACCGCGCGCTCGATGCGCGGCAGGTCGAACTCCCGCCTAGCGCCGTCGGCCGACCCGGGACGGGCGGGATGGCCGGCGCCTCCGACAGGCCCTTCGTCCTGTCTGGTCAGCGAACCGTCCTGCGTCATCCGCTGCCGCTGGGCTCGCCGCGGCCTGGCTCGTCGCCGTTGTCTGCCGACCTCCCGCCGGCCGACGATCCCGCACCGCCCGGGTTGAAGCCGAGCGCCTGGCCGTTGGCCGGCAAGACCAGGCCGGACCCGGCGCCGCCGTCAGCCGCGGCGAGAGCGAGTTCCTTGGGCGAGAGCACCGGCGGGCGGTCCGAAGGCAGGCGCTTGCCGTAACCCGTGTAGGAACCGCGAACCGGCCGCTTCTGCACCGACGCGAAGATCTCCAGGACTTCGCTCCTGGACACGGTCTCCTTGTCCAGCAGCCGCAGCACCAGCGAGTCGAGCACGTCGCGGTACTCAACGAGGACCTCCCAGGCCTCGTCGTGTGCGGACTCGATGAGCCGACGGATTTCCTCGTCGATCGAGGACGCTATCTCTTCTGAGTAATCCCTGCTGTGCGACATCTCCCGGCCCAGGAACGGCTCACCGTCGCCAGTGCCGAACTTGCGTGCGCCGAGGCGCTCGCTCATGCCGTACTCGGTGACCATGCCGCGCGCGATCTGGGTCGCCTTCTCGATGTCGTTCGCGGCGCCGGTCGTCGGCTCGTGGAAGATCAGTTCCTCGGCGGTCCGGCCGCCGAGCAGCATGGCGAGCTGGTCAAGCATCTCGGCTCGGGTGACCAGGAACTTGTCCTCCGTCGGCAGCGCGCTGGTGTAGCCAAGAGCCCGGCCGCGCGGGATGATCGTCACCTTGTGCACCGGATCGGCGTGCGGCATGGCATGGCCGACCAGAGCGTGCCCGCCCTCGTGGTAGGCGATGACCTTCCGCTCCTTCTCCGACAGCAGCACGCTCTTGCGTTCCGGGCCGGCCATAACCCGGTCAATGGCCTCTTCGAGCGACTCCATCGTGATCTGCTTGCCGTTGGACCGCGCGGTCAGCAGCGCGCCCTCATTGATCACGTTGGCCAGGTCGGCGCCGGTGAACCCGGGGGTCCTCCTGGCGATCACGTCGAGGTCGGCGTCCTTCGCGATGGGCTTGCCTCTCGCGTGCACCCGCAGGATGCCCTTGCGGCCGGCCAGGTCAGGCTGGGCCACTACGATCTGCCGGTCGAAACGACCGGGCCGCAGCAGGGCCGGGTCAAGGATGTCCGGCCGGTTGGTGGCCGCGATCACGATGACGCCGCCCTTGGTATCGAAACCGTCGAGTTCGACGAGCATCTGGTTCAGCGTCTGCTCCCGCTCGTCGTGCCCGCCGCCGAGGCCCGCTCCGCGGTGGCGTCCCACGGCGTCGATCTCGTCGACGAACACGATCGCGGGGGCGTTGGCCTTGGCCTGCTCGAACAGGTCACGGACCCGGGACGCGCCCACGCCGACGAACATCTCGACGAAGTCGGACCCGGAAATCGAGTAGAACGGCACGCCAGCCTCGCCGGCCACCGCCCGGGCGAGCAGCGTCTTACCGGTGCCGGGCGGGCCGTAGAGCAGCACGCCCTTCGGGATCTTGGCCCCGATCGCCTGGAATTTCGCCGGGTTCTGCAGGAATTCCTTGATTTCCTGCAGCTCTTCGATCGCCTCGTCCGCGCCTGCCACGTCGGCGAACGTGGTCTTCGGCGTGTCCTTGGTGATCAGCTTGGCGCGGGACTTGCCGAAGTTCATCACCCGCGAGCCGCCGCCTTGCATCTGCGACAGCATGAAGAAGAACAACAGGAAGATCACTATGTAAATGAAGGCGGTGGGAAGCAGGTCCAGCAGGGCGTTGCTCTTGGGGATGACGATGTTGTACCCCTGCGGCAGGTTGCCCTTGTCGTACTGCTGCTGCAACTCCTGCTGCAGATTCACGCCCTGGCCGGTGACCCACGACGCCTCGAGGTTCTTGCCGCTCTTGGTCGTGATCTGGATCGTCTGGTTCTTGTCGGTGATCTGCGCGCTCTTGACCTGGCCCTCATTGATGAGCTTGACGATCTCGGAAGTGTCGACCTGCTGGTACGAGTTCCCGGAGTTCGCGTAGTCGAGCACGAAAAGCAACAGCAGCACCGCCACCGCGATCAGCAGCAGCGGTGCCCGGAAAAAGCGCCTTAGCTCCATCGATGAGCGGCCCCGTCGGCCCGGGACCGTTCCCTCCTGACCAGCCTCACATTCCCGTCGACCTCCGGCGGGATGGCCATGCTTCCATCCTTGCAGCCCACGTTCCGGCGGCGGCTGCGTCCGTAAAACTAGACGGTACACCGCCTCGGCACCGCGCTTTGAACGTCAACGCTTCCCGGCGCGCATTGTGTTCCCCTAGCGAACCGCCTAGCTTTCCCGGTATACCGCCGGGGCTAGGGTGCCGATGAACGGCAGGTTGCGGTAACGCTGAGCGTAGTCGAGGCCGTAACCGACGACGAACTCGTCTCCGATGTCGAATCCGGTATAAGCGACGTCCACGTGCATCTGGGCCGATCCCGGCTTGCGGAGCATGGCGCAGACGGCCAGGGACGCGGGCGAGCGCGAGCGCAGGTTGCCGGCCAGCCACGACAGGGTGAGGCCAGAGTCCACGATGTCCTCCACGATGAGCACGTGGCGGCCGGTGATATCTGTGTCGAGGTCCTTCAAGATCCGTACCACGCCCGAGGATTTGGTGCCCGAACCGTAGGACGAGATCGCCATCCAGTCCATCTCCACCGGCAGGTGCATGGCGCGAGCCAGATCGGCCATCACCATGACGGCGCCCTTGAGGACGCCGACCAGCAGCAGGTCACGGCCGGCGTAGTCGGCATCGATCTGCGCCGCAAGCTCGGCGATGCGCGCCTGCAGCTGCCCGGCGGTGATCAGGACCTGCTTCAGCGCAGGCCCCATGTCAGTCTCGTCCAACGGACTCCCCGACCCCCGGAGAACCCTGGGGCTCGCCCGGCTCGGTGCTGGTGAACCACACCTTGCCGTCACCGCGCCGTGCCCGCACCCGGCCGGGCAGGTCAACCCACCGCTGTCCGTGCCAGCTGGATACCAGGGCGTCGATCTGCTCGATGTGCCCGGCGGTCAGGGCCGCATGCGGGCAGCCCGCCATGATCGCGGCGTCGCGCAGCACCCGCGTCCTTATCGCGGCCGGCAGCGTCCGCAGCCAGCTGACCTGGAGCCCGGCCGGGTCAGAGCAACTGCCGCGGAACCGTCCGCTTTCGGCGAACGCGAGCTCGTCCAGGTATTCCGCGTCGGCGCGCAACTGGCTGGCGGTACGCGCCAGGGCCTCGGCCACCCCCGGTCCGAGCGCGTCCTCCAGGGCGGGCAGCGCCCGGTGGCGTACCCGTGCCCGGGCAAAGCGGAAGTCGCTGTTGTGCGGATCGTGCCAGGGCTCCAGCCCGAGTTCGGCGCATGCCGCGCTGGTGGTGGCGCGGCGCACGGTCAGCAGCGGCCGCCGGTACGGTCCGCGCCGCGCGGGCATCCCGGCCAGCGACCTGCCGCCGGACCCGCGAGCGAGCCCGAGCAGGACAGTCTCCGCCTGGTCGTCTAGCGTGTGGCCAAGCAGGACCGCGGCCGCGCCGCACTCGTCGGCCGTGCTGTCGAGCGCCCCGTACCTGGCCGCCCTCGCCGCCGCCTCTGGGCCGGCTCCCGAGCCGGGCGACGCTACCGCCACCGTGACGCTGCGTACCGGGTCGAGCCCGAGCTTACCGAGCAGCGCCGCCACGTCCGCGGTGCGCTCGGCCGAGCCCGGCTGCAGTCGGTGATCCACAATCACGCCGCCGCCCCGCAGCCCGGCGCGCGGGGCCACGAAGGCCAGCGCCGCCGCGACCGCGAGCGAGTCCGCGCCGCCGGAACAGGCGGCCAGCACCAGGTCTCCGGCGGGCAGGTCGGACAGGCAGGCTCGCACTGCGTTGCGGACCTCGGCCACTGCCACGCCCGGACCCATGGTGCTTACGAGTCGGCCGCGACCCGGTCCAGCCAGTCGTGCGGATGAGCGAACTCTTCCTTGGTCGGCAGGGTGTCCGGGGAGGTCCAGACCTTGTTGAAGGTGGCCATGCCAGCTTCGTCCACGATCGTTCGGACGAACCTGGAACCCTCGGCGTACTGCCTCATCTTCAGGTCGATGCCGAGAATGCGCCGTAGCGCCTGCTCGATTCGTCCCGTTGATCCCCGCCTGGCGTTGAACCGTTCCCTGATCTCGGCGACCGAGGGGACCACTTGGGGGCCGACCGCGTCCATGACGTAGTCGCCGTGCCCTTCCACCAGAGTCATCACCGCCGTCAGCCGGTCCATGATCTCCCGCTGCGCCGGGGTCGCCATCGCCTCGATGAGGCTGCCGCCGTCACCGCCGCGGACCGCGCCCGCCATCGCGTCGGCCGCCGAACGCAGCCGCTGCAAGATGGCTCCCGGGTCTAGTTCCGAGGCCAGGAGGAACTCGGTCATCTGCCGTTGCACGTAGTCCCGTAGCCACGGCACGGCCGTGAACTGCAGCCGGTGCGTCTCCTCGTGCAGGCAAACCCAGCGCCGGAAATCGTGCGGGTCGACGCCCAGCTCGCGCTCGATCATGACGATGTTGGGCGCAACCAAAGTGAGCCTGCCCGGCTGCTCTCCGTCAACCGGGGACGTCTCCGGCGGCAGGAAGAGCTCGTACTGGCCGAGGACCCGGCCGGACAGGTAAGCCAGGATCAGCCCGGCCTGAATCCCGGTGACCCGCGATCCCACCGTGCCTATCACGGAGCCTGGCCCGGACGCGGCTCCGGCGCCAGGGGTTCGGTCCCTCAGCTGCTCAACCAGCGGTTCCAGCACAACACGGAAGCCGTCTACGTTGGCCCTTATCCAGCCGGGCCTGTCGACCACCGCGACCCGCCCCAGCGAGCCGTCCCCGGCGGCGGACAACCCGGTGACCTCGTAGACCGGCTGCTGAACGGCGCCGGCGAGGTCGCGTAGCTCCGAGACCGTTCGGCGGGCCTCCGCCAGGCTGACCTGCGGCCCGGGGCGAGCCCATCGGGTACCAGTGGAAATGGCAACGTCCCAGTCGATCATCTGCGTGCTGCTCACAATGCTCCATTCAGGTTCGTGTTATTCAGATCTATGCTCCGGTTCCCGTCCTGCCTGACGTGCACCGGCCGCTCGCCCGGGCTCAACAGGCCCGCGCTCACCAGCCGGTTGTGAATAACACGCACAGTCCAACCGTACGTGCTGCTGGCAGTGCCCGTCACCGGCATCCGCAGCCGGCCAGCGCGGCCGCCGCCGCGTCCATGGCGTTCGCCGCTTGCAGGAGCATCCCCTCGGACGGAATCTGGTCCGCCATGAGGGCGAAGACGAGCGCGCTGCCGCTCCGGTCTGAGACCACCCCGGCGAGAGCTGCCACCGTGCCCAGATTGCCGGTCTTGGCCCGCACCGAGCCCAGGGCCGCGCCGCCTATCGAGCTGAACACGCTCTCCCCGGCCGACAGCGTCCCGGAGAACCCGGCCACCGGCAGGCCAGCCAGTAGCGCGCGCAGCTGGGGACGAGCCACGGCCAGCTCCAGGATTTTCACCAGCGTGTCCGGCGCTATCGCGTCGTCGGGAGACAGGCCGCTGCCGTCCACTAGGCTGACTCCGCTGGTGACGCCGAGTCGCCGTAGCTCCGCGACGACGGCCGCGGCCGCACCGCTGAATGAGGCCGGCTCGCCGGCGGCGAGCGCCACGTGCCGGGCCAGGTTCTCGGCGATCACGTTGTTGCTCTCCTGGAGCATCTGCTCCACGATGGCCGAAAGCGGCGGCGAAACCACGCTGGCGATGACGACTGGGCGGGCAGGGGCGGCCTGCGTCACCGGCGACCCCGTGACGCGGATGCCGTCGGCGGCGAGCAGAGCCGCGAACGAGGCCGCCGCCATGGCCGCCGGGTCGGCCGCGCGCGGCCGCTGGTTGTACGGGTCGTCCGAGTCCTCCGGTGTGCCCGCTGCGGTCAGCCGGCCCTGGTCTACTTCAAGCGAGACGATCGGGGTGACGTTTCCGGTGCTGACATAGTCCGTGGGCCAGCTGGGGGCCAGATCCGGGCCGGTGTACAGCGACGTGTCGTAGCCGACGCTGACCGCCTTGCGGCCCTCCGATTTCAGGGTCCGGGCCGTCGCGGCGGCCAGGCTGGCCAGCGTCGCGGGCTGGGGGTAATCCTGAGCGGGGTAGGCGTTCACCGCGAGAGTCGGGTCGCCGCCGCCGACCAGGATGATGCTGCCCGGTGCGGTACCACGCACGACCCGGGTGCTGAACCTCGCCCCCGCGCCGAGCATCGCGAGTGCGGTAAGGGCCGTGGCCAGCTTCGCCGTCGACGCCGGGGTGGCGAGGCGGGCGCCGTGGTCAGATAGCAGCACCCGCCCGCTGACGGGATCCGCGACCAGCGCTGATACCTCCGGGCCGAGTGCGGCCGCGGATAGCGGGCCCGCCAGGGCTGAACGCAGCCCGCTCGCGGTAGGCAGCACGCCAGCCTGGGTTCCACTGGCCAGGACGGTGCCCCCGGCCAAGACCGGGCCTGGCGCGACCGAGGGGACGCGCAATGCCGCGAGCCGGGTCGGAAGCATCCGGACCACGGCGACGCCGGCCACGAGCGTGAAGACGTTGATCATGGCCAGCGTCAGCAGTGCCGCGATCCGTGAGCGGCGCACCATGACCTATCACCTCGCCGGGGGTGTACGGGGCGCAGAGCGCACGCGCGGAGTCCAGGGCGTCATCTCCCCTGGGTCA
>JASHVM010000349.1:0-3113 GCA_030044595.1 Streptosporangiaceae bacterium | reverse complement strand
TGCGGCTGACCGTGACCGTCTACCCGGCGGACCGGAACCAGTTCATCGTGGAGCTCGGGCAGGTTCCGGAAGGCGAGTACGGACCGGAAGCGGACAGCCACACGGCCTGAGCGGGACCCGCTCCGTCGCTACTCCTGTCGGCACGTACTCGCCGCCACCAGCTGTTCCCGCAACCCGCGTCACCGCCCTACATCATCCGCATTCGCTCGTATCCCCGTCGTGCGGGACCCGAGAGACCGGACCTATTGACAGGACCATGACTTCCATGATGCGAATCGCCCGCGCAGAACCGGCTGACCTGCCGACCGTCCTCGGCCTCATCGAGGACGCTAGAGACCGGCTCAAGATGAAGGACACGGACCAGTGGGACCGGCCTTGGCCGGACGAGCAAGCGCGTGATGCCAGGGTCCTCAGGGGCCTGCAGGGCGGAAAGACGTGGATTGTCTGGGACGAAGACATCCCGGCGGCCACGGTCACGATCACACCCCGAATGAACCCCGCTGTCTGGTCGACGCCGGGATGCGAGTGCGACCTGGCCGAGCGTGCCGTCTTCGTGCATCGGCTGATCACCGCGATGAAATACGCTGGCCTGGGGCTGGGGACTGAGATGATCGACTGGGCAGGGCTGCGTGGCCGGCGCCTGTACGGAGCTAAGTGGATCAGGCTCGACGTCTGGAGCACCAACAAGGGGCTGCATGACTACTACCTGAAGCGGGGATTCGAGTCCTGCGGTTTCTGCGCCGATACTGGCTATCCATCGGGTGCCCTGTTCCAGAAGCCAGTGTCCGAGATCACAAGGCCCGAGGTTCCGCAGTTCGGAGAGTCTTCCGGCCAGGTCCGGGCCGACCGTCAGCCCGAGCCCGACCGCATGCTTACGCCGGCGTGACCTGACCGGTCCGACACGAAATCACGTTGTTCACCGCTGTCACGCCAGAACCTCCACCACCACCCTGAAGATAGGGTTTTGTCACCTCCCGGGTCGCTCGTCGCCGGGCAACGCAAGCAACGGCCCTGATCATCGGCCGGACGACAGATCGCGTGCTGCCGGGCGCGCGTTCCCGGCGAACCGGTTCAAACGTGACGACAGGGGCCTTTGTATCGGATACTCGGACACGGAGGGGATGGCGAACTTCACCGCGGCCGCGCCCTGAGACCAGGCCCGGTTGGCTGGCGTGCGCGCGACCGAGCCACATGCTGAGGTGAACGGAGCCGTCTGGGCCTAGCAAGGAGGTGTCATGGCCAAGCGTCACTGCCGCCCATCAGCGCAATACAGGTACGAGCATTACGACCCCCGCGTCGGGTGATCGGCCGGTAGTGCGCGAAACGGCCGATGACGCCCCAGCGGGGCCTGATCGCCGTTTTGACCAAGCCGCTGGCGTCGCCCGCGAGCGCGGGCCGCGCCAGCGGCCCAGCCGGCCCGCAGTGAGCCGCCGTCAGCTAGGCGAACCAGGAGGCACGTCCCTGATAGGTTGCCCTCGAACGGCCTGGCCATGTCCGTAGGCTTCCGCTGGACGACGTTCGACCTGACCAGCAGGCTGCCCGAAACCTGGCAGCGCGAGATCCGCGCCGTGGCGGCCGAGGCCGATTTCCGGGAATTCCCGCGTACGCCCGTCTTGTCCCGTGAAGCAGAGCACGTGGAGCGCATCTCGCGCGGGCGGGTGCACGCTGACCAGGTGCGGGCGGACCTGCCCTGGCTCTACCGGCTCTACCGCGGGTGTTTCCTCGAGCTGGCCGGGGCAGCGTACCCGGGACACGTGACGGCCGCCCTCGATGACCGCTACGGCATCGTCCTGAACGTCCAGCGCGGAACCACGATGCGGTTCGAATGCCACGTTGACTCGAACCCGCTGACGGGCCTTCTGTTCTGTACCGATCACCCGGCGGGAGCAGGCGGCGAACTCGTCTTCGGACATGATCCAGCCGCGGCGGACGTCGACGCGGTGGAACGGGACTGCTCGGTCATCCGGCCGTTCGCGGGCCATCTGATCGTCTTCGACGGAAGACGCCACCCGCACTATGCGCGTGCCCTGACATCTGACTCGGATCTGCGCATCACCGCCGTCATGAACTTCTACACCGAGTCCTACCCGGAGTCGACGCGCCCGCCGGAGCTGAACCGCCATCTGTTCGGCCGGGCCTGACAGGCGGCGTTGTCAGGGCGTGCGAGCCAGCCCGGTCACGGCGGAGGTGCCGCTGATGGTCGCGCTGCCGAGAACCGCGTCGCCGGCGTAGAGGACGGCGGCCTGGCCCTTGGCTACGCCGCGCGCCGGGTGGTGCAGGCGGATGCGCAACGTCTCGTCGTCGAGCCGGGCGGTGCAGGCGTGGACCTCGCCGTGGGCGCGAAGCTGCACCAGGCAATCGAGGGGCTCGGCCGGCCGGGCACAGCCGGTCCAGACCGGGCGCGTGGCGGTGATCTCGGTGACGTCCAGTCCCTCGGCGGACCCGATGGTGACGGTCCTGGTCACCGGTTCTATGCCCAGCACGTAACGCGGCTTGCCGTTGCTCGCGGGCCGGCCCACGCGCAGGCCGCGGCGCTGGCCGACGGTGAAAGCGTAGGCGCCGTCGTGCTCGCCGACCACGGCCCCCGACTCGTCCACGATCCGGCCGGGCGCCTCGCCGAGGTGCCGGGTCAGGAAGCCCTTCGTGTCGCCGTCGGCGATGAAGCACACGTCGTGGCTGTCGGGCTTGCCGGCGACCGCCAGGCCGCGCCGCGCCGCCTCCTCCCGCACCTGGTCCTTCGGCGTATCGCCGAGCGGGAACATCGCGTGGCTGAGCTGAGCCGAGGTGAGCACGGCCAGCACGTAGGACTGATCCTTGCCGGCGTCGACGGAGCGGCACAGGGTGCCGCGCGAGATCCGGGCGTAGTGGCCGGTGCACACCGCGTCGAAGCCGAGCGCCAGCGCGCGGTCGAGCACCGCGGCGAACTTGATCTTCTCGTTGCAGCGCAGGCACGGGTTCGGGGTCCGCCCCGCGGCGTACTCCGCGACGAAGTCCTCAACCACGTCCCGGTGAAAGCGCTCGGCCATGTCCCAGACGTAGAAGGGGATGCCGATCACGTCGGCGGCGCGCCGCGCGTCCCGCGCGTCCTCGAGCGTGCAGCATCCGCGGGCGCC
>JASHVM010000348.1:0-8733 GCA_030044595.1 Streptosporangiaceae bacterium | reverse complement strand
CGCGGCAGCGCGCCAACGTGACCAGCGCGATAGCGGTGGCCGCGGCCGCGGCGTGGGACAGGCATGACAGCTGGGCGGGGGCCGACCTGTCCCCGGTGCTGGACCCCGCCGTACGGGCCGGGGCCGATGTCGAGATCCTCGACCGCGAAGGCCATGTCGTGGTGGCCTCGCCCGGCTTCGCCGCGCAGCGACCGGGGCCGTCGGCCAGCGCCCCGCTGGTGGTGCAGGGCGAGCAGGCGGGGGAAGTCGTGGTCCGGTTCGCCGGCTCCGGCTTGGGCAGCGCCGACCACGCGCTGCAGACCGACCTGCTGCAGGCCATCGCCGGTGCGGCCGGGCTGGCGGCGCTGCTGGCCATGTTGACCGGGCTCGCCGTTGCGCGGCGGATCACCCGCCCGGTCGAGCAGATCATCACGGTGACCCGGGCCATGGGACGCGGCCGGCGCCAGGCCCGGGTCGGCCAGGTCGCCGCGCCCGGTGAACTGGCCGAGCTGGCCGCGGCGTTCGACCAAATGGCCGACACCATGGACCGGCAGGAACAGCTGCGCCGGGATCTGGTGGCCGACGTCGCGCACGAGCTGCGCACCCCGGTCGCGGTCCTGCAAGCCGGGCACGAGGCGCTGCTGGACCAGGTGGCCGAGCCCACCCCGGAGCAGCTAGCCTCGCTGCGCGATGAGGTACTGCGGCTTGCGCGCATGATCGGTGACCTGCAGACTCTGGCCGCGGCCGATGCCGCCGCCCCGCACCTGTCGCGGAGCCCCTGCGACCTGGGCGGCCTGGCCGCCGCGGCCGTGGACAGCCTGGCCGGCCAGTTCCAGGCGGCTGGCATCAGCGTCGAGCGGCATCTGGCCGCGGTGAAGATCCTGGCCGATCCGCGCTGGCTGCATCAGCTGATCACCAACCTGCTGACCAACGCGCTGAAATTCACCCCGGCCGGCGGCCGGGTCTCCGTCGCGGCCTGGTCCGGGGCTGACGCGATGCTGACCGTCACCGACACCGGCGTCGGCATCGACGCCGCCGACCTGCCCCGCATCTTCGACCGGTTCTGGCGCAGCCCCAGCTCCTCCCGCACCTCCGGCAGCGGCATCGGCCTGGCCATCGCCGCCGAGCTCACCCGTGCCCACGGCGGCCAGCTAACCGCCACCAGCCAGCCCGGACACGGAACCCAGATGACCCTCAGCCTGCCCCGCGCCTGACTCCCGTCCGGCCGCGGTCTTCCCGGTGGTGCCGCGATCCGCGGGCGCGCGGAGCCCGGTCTTCTGGCCCATGCCGACCGCCGCTTTGTCGTAGCTGAGGAATTCGATCGGCCCGCTGAACCAATGTCCGGAAGGACACCGAATCATGGCGCTCTCAACTGGCCCATCGGTCGAGTCCATGATGAACAGGCAATGAACCTCCGCCGGAAGTCCGCATCTCGCCGCCCCTTCGTCATCCAGGTATGCGGGGCAGTCAAGGAACACGATCTTGCGGTCCATGGAAATATCCCCTCGTCGTGGCTTCCATTACAGCCGGGCGGAATGCCATGGGCGTGAAGCCGCAATGGAGACGGGATGTGACGTGGAGCGTTCGCCTCCACGCCATCGCCACACTCGTTTCACCTCTCGTGCGTTCCGGCGTGCTCTCCTGACAGATGCCGTGCCGCCCAGTGGCACCTGTAGCGAGGGAGGCGAACTTGACCGCTGCCGACCTGGTGGTGCTAATTCCATGGCTGATATTCGCCACGGGCCTCGTGGTAATCGGCTGGCGCCTACTGGTAAGCAGCCATGCGCGTCGGCGGCCCCGCAACCGGAACAGCTGCGGGCCACCGGACACCTCCACATGATCTCCATACGTTCGGCAGCCGGGCTTCACGAGGGCTTGGTCGGCTGACCGGACGGCGGCCTGGCCCGCAGCAGGCTTGGCGGGGGACCGGCTGCGGGCCAGGCTGCTCGCCGACGGCGTCGTGGCGGCGTTACCGGCAGGCACAAGCGAGTTCCCCCCGTACCCACATGATCGTGAGCGTGGCCGAGCGGACGCCCTGGTCCAGGCCACGGCTGCCACGCCGATGAGTTCTGCGCGTAACAGTCGTCCAACCTTCGAGGGAACGGCGGCGTCGCCAGCTTGCCGGAGCGTTCGCCGCCGCGCTCCCAGCATGGTCCGGCCGAAACGGGGGCCGGCCGGGCCATGTCAGCGCGCGATCAGGGGTCGTGGCCGCTCTCCGTCCGGCAGCGACGCGGCAATTCCGTGCCGCCGCTACTCGCGATGCGCCTACCTCATCGCCCGGCTGGCCGCGAACGTGGGCGACAATGGTGCCCTGAGGAGGGAGTCGCCGATGAGCGCGCTGACTGATACTCCGGCGGTCGCAGGTTCCTCTCTGCGGGAGTTCCTGCACGGGCTGCCGGGAGTGGACCAGGTCGGCGCCGAGGCGCGGGCGGCCATGCTGGCCAGTAGGTCGATCAAGACCACCGCGAAGCGGTGGGCGCTCGACACCGCCATCTCCATGATCGACCTGACCACGCTGGAAGGCCAGGACACGCCGGGCAAGGTGCGCGCGCTGTGCGCCAAGGCCAAGCGTCCCGATCCCGCCGACCCAACCGCGCCGAAGGTCGCCGCGGTCTGCGTGTACCCCGACCTGGCCCACGTCGCCGCGGCCGAAGTAAAGGGCACCGGCATCCACGTGGCCAGCGTGGCGACCGCGTTCCCGAGCGGGCGGACCAGCCTGGACGTCAAGCTCGCTGACGTGAAGTACGCGATCGGCGCCGGCGCGGACGAGGTGGACATGGTGATCGACCGTGGCGCCTTCCTGGCCGGGCGTTACCAGCGCGTCTTCGACGAGATCGCCGCGGTCCGGGAGGCCAGCGCCGGAACCCACCTCAAGGTGATCCTGGAGACCGGCGAACTGGTCACGCTGGACAATGTGCGGCGTGCCTCGTGGCTGGCCATGCTGGCCGGCGCCGACTTCATCAAGACCTCGACCGGCAAGGTCACTCCGGCGGCGACGCTGCCGGTCACCTTGGTCATGCTGGAGGCCGTACGCGACTACCGCGCGGCCCACGGCCGCCAGGTCGGCGTCAAGCCCGCCGGCGGCATCCGCGCCGCCAAGGACGCGATCCGCTACCTGGTCCTGGTCAACGAGACGGTGGGGGAGGACTGGCTGGACCCGCGCTGGTTCCGCATCGGCGCCTCCAGCTTGCTGAACGACCTGCTCATGCAGCGGACCAGGATGGCGACCGGCCGCTACTCGGGTCCCGACTACTTCACCTTGGACTGAGATGGGAAAGCTCGAGTACGCCCCCGCGCCAGAGTCGCGGTCCATCGTCTCGCTCCGCGAGTCCTACGGGCTCTTCATCGGCGGCGAGTTCACGCCCAGCGTGGACGGCCGCGCGTTCAAAACCATCTCGCCGGCCACCGAGGAGGTCCTGGCCGAGATAGCCGAGGCGGGACCCGCCGACGTGGACCGCGCGGTGACGGCCGCCCGCCAGGCGTACGAGCGCACCTGGGCCGGCCTGCCCGCCAAGGAGCGAGGCAAGTACCTGTTCCGCATCGCCCGGATCGTTCAGGAGAGAGCTCGCGAACTTGCCGTGCTCGAATCTCTTGACAACGGCAAGCCGATCCGGGAATCACGCGACGTGGACATCCCGCTCGCTGCGGCGCACTTCTTCTACCACGCCGGCTGGGCCGACAAGCTGGAATACGCAGGTTACGGGCCCGCGCCGCGCCCGCTCGGGGTCGCCGGCCAGGTCATCCCGTGGAATTTCCCGCTGTTGATGCTGGCCTGGAAGATCGCCCCGGCGCTGGCCTGCGGCAACACGGTGGTGCTGAAGCCGGCCGAGACGACACCACTGACCGCGCTGGTCTTCGCCGAGATCTGCCAGCAAGCTGACCTGCCCGCGGGCGTGGTCAACATCGTCACCGGCGCTGGGGACACCGGACGCGCGCTGGTCACCCACCCCGGCATCGACAAGGTGGCGTTCACCGGGTCGACCGAGGTCGGCAAGCAGATCGCCCGCGACTGCGCCACGCAGCCGCGCAAGAAGGTGACCCTGGAACTGGGCGGGAAAGCCGCCAACATCGTGTTCGAGGACGCGCCCGTCGACCAGGCCGTCGAGGGCATTGTCAACGGCATCTTCTTCAACCAGGGTCACGTCTGCTGCGCCGGGTCACGCCTGCTGGTGCAGGAGTCCGTGTACTCCGACGTGCTCGCCGCGCTGCGGCGGAGGCTGGGGACGCTGCGGCTGGGCGACCCGCTGGACAAGAACACCGACGTGGGCGCCATCAACTCAGCGGCCCAGCTGGCCAAGATCCGCGAGCTGTCCGCGGTCGGGGAGGCCGAGGGCGCGCAGCGGTGGTCGCCGCCGTGCGAGCTGCCGGTGAAGGGCTTCTGGTTCCCGCCGACGCTGTTCACCGGGGTGACGCAGGCGCATCGCATCGCGCGGGAGGAGATCTTCGGGCCGGTGCTGTCCGTGCTGACGTTCCGGACGCCGGCCGAGGCGGTGGAGAAGGCCAACAACACGCCGTACGGGTTGTCGGCCGGCGTCTGGACCGACAAGGGGTCGCTGATCTTGTGGATGTCGTCCCGGCTGCGCGCCGGCGTCGTGTGGGCGAATACGTTCAACAAGTTCGATCCTTCGTCACCGTTCGGGGGGTACAAGGAATCCGGGTACGGCCGGGAAGGCGGCAGGCACGGGCTGGAGGCGTACCTCGATGTCTGATACCGCTACCGCTGGTGGTGCCGCGCGCCTTGCCGTGCGGAAGACGTACAAGCTGTACATCGGCGGGGCCTTTCCCCGCTCCGAAAGCGGCAGGTCCTACGCGGTGACCGACCACAACGGCGGGTTCCTGGCCAACGCGGCGCTGGCCTCGAGGAAGGACGCCAGAGACGCGGTGGCGGCCGCGCGGAAGGCGTTCGCCGGCTGGTCGGCGGCGACCGCCTACAACCGGGGGCAGGTCCTGTACCGGGTCGCCGAGCTGCTGGAGGGCCGCCGCGCGCAGTTCGCCGCCGAGGTCCGTTCGGCGGAAGGGCTGGGAGCGCGGCCAGCCGAGGCGGTCGTGGACGCGGCGATCGACCGCTGGGTCTGGTACGCCGGCTGGGCGGACAAGATCGCCCAGGTGCGCGGCGCGGCCAACCCGGTGGCTGGGCCCTATTTCAACTTCTCGCTCCCGGAGCCGACGGGCGTCGTGGCGGTGATCGCACCCGGTTCCTCGAGCCTGCTCGGCTTCGTCTCGGTGATCGCTCCTGCCATCGTGACCGGCAACACGGTGGTGGTGCTGGCCAGCGAACGTTCCCCGCTGCCCGCGGTGACGCTGTCGGAGGTACTC
Source organism: Streptosporangiaceae bacterium (assembly GCA_030044595.1). Classification (GTDB taxonomy): domain Bacteria; phylum Actinomycetota; class Actinomycetes; order Streptosporangiales; family Streptosporangiaceae; genus Palsa-504. The sequence goes on along the minus strand of JASHVM010000348.1, from coordinate 3,438 downwards.
GCGACCTCCGACGTGCCCCCCGGCGTGGTCAACGTACTGACCGGCCGCACGGCCGAGATCGCTCCCTGGCTCGCGTCGCACATGGACGTCAACGCCATCGACCTGTGCGGCGCGTCCGGCGCGCTCGCCGATGACCTGGCCGCGGCCGCCGCGGACAACCTCAAGCGCGTCGTCCGCCCCGAGGACGAGGCCTGGGTCCTGACCCCAGGCCTGGATCGGATGCTCGCTTACCTGGAGACCAAGACCGTCTGGCATCCGGCTGGCACCTGATCAGCCGCAGAACGTCGGGCGAACCTGCCCGCTCAGCCCCAGCCGAACTGCTCGAGGAACGCCTGGCGCGCCTGCGGCACGGCGACCAGGCGCTGCGGGGAATCGTCCGGGTCGGCCACGCCCATCCCGGTGTCCTCCCAGAAGGCGTGCATGAACGGGCCGGTGTCCTTCATCCAGGCTGCCATCTCGTTGACGAAGATGGCGTTATCGCCGCCGCCCTTATACACGCCGGCGTCGTTCCACAGCCGCAGCCCCCACTCCGGGTAGCACAGCGGCTTGCCCCGGCTCAGCGCGAGGCTGCGCCAGCCCATGAGGCCGTCCCAGGTACTGGTGTCGTGATAGGAGGACCACGCGGCCTGCTGCTGTGCCGCGCTGCGGATCTGCTCCCCCGGCGGGTAGTTGCCGTTCGGCCCGTCGTACAAGTCGATCCCGATCACGTCCACGACGCCGCCGGCCGGCTCGCAGGTCTCCGCCCCGAGGCTGGGTCCCATCGTGCCCCGCCCGAGGTAGGGGTTCCACACGAAGGTGCCGGAGAACCCGGCGGCCTTCATCACGCCCACGACGTGCGCGTACCCGGCCTGGTAGTTCTTGTAGTAGTTGCCGGAGCTGGTGCTGGTGCTCACCGACCAGCGGTACCAGCCTCCGTTGAACTCCCGGCCGATCCGGATGACGCTGCCGGCCAGGCCACCCTCGGTCAGGGTCTGGGCGAGAGCCCGCCAGTGCGCGTCGTTGGCCCCGGAGGCCTCGTCCGCCCAGGTGGTGCCCTGCACGCAGGCCGGGACGGCGAGCATGAGCTTGCGCCCGCCGAGCAGCGGCGCCCACGCAGTCGCAGGCGTGCTGCCGGCCCCCCCGTTGGTGGTGGCGGCGAGGATCGCCTGCTCGAACTGCGGCCACGACGGGCTGTCCGGCATGAACGCGAGCACGTAGCGGACGGTCTGTCCCTGCGGTATGCCGACGAACTGCTCGTACGCCTCCACCGTGGCGATGTCTACGGCCGCGCCCCGGTAGACGCCGATGGGGATGGTGGTATCAGGGCCTGCCACTGCTATCTCCTCCTGCCAGTTGGTGTGCAGCACCGGGTCACGGCAGGGCATCAGCCCGCGTGGTACAGGCGGTAGTGCTCGGCCAGCACGTCGTCGCCGAAATCGCCCGCCGGGTTCCGCCACACCGAATGAATATGGTTGCCGTTTCCCTGGGTGTTGTCGTGCTCGATGAGCAGCGTCGGTCCCTGGACGCGGAAGTAATGCCGCTGCCCGGGTTCGATGCTGCCCGCCCACGCGAAGGTGAGGTCGTCCATCCCGACCCGCTCCAGGTCGCGCAGCTGAGCCCCGGCGACCTCATCAGGCAACCGCCGCGCGAACCCCCCGACCAGCTCAGATAGCTCGTCGAACTGCCGTCGGTTCAGCTCGGCGGCGGCCAGGCCCTTGGGGCTGGTACGCACGTAGCTGAGGATTTCGCGTTCGTCCTCGCTGATCACGTAGTCAGGCTCGGGCTCGAATACCGGGTCGGGTCGCTCGATCTCGCCGATCCTGGGCACCATCCGGGTGGCGAAGTCCGGCGGCGGGCGGTGGTAGATGATCGCCGCGTGCCGCTGCGCGTCGTCGAGCGAGTTCACGAAACGGTAGCCGAGCTCCTCGTCATCGGCCAGCGGCGCGAGCATCCCGTAGCTGGCTGGCGCGGCGCCGAGCATACACGGGGTGGGGGAGACGTGGCAGCCGTCGACGACAGTGAAGTTAAGCGAGATATGATGCCCCGCGACCTGCCACGCCCAGACCGGATCGCCCGGCGACCCGAATACCTTGAAGCTGTACCGCTCGGGGTCGAATAGCTCGGCCAGCTCCGGCAGGAGCGCGCGCCGGACGTGCTCCATGGCCATGACCGAGACGACCTTGGTGTACCCCGGCATGCTCGTCCCGCTCACGATCAGCTCGTGCGCCAGCCTGCGCTGGCCGTCGTCGAGCGCACCGATCGGAAGGCCGCCACGTTCCAGCACCGGCAGGAACGACCAGTCGCGCCGCGCATCGCCGAAGGCGAAGCACGCCCGGCTCCGCTGCGCCTCGGTCAGCGCCGCCAGCCAGGCGGCCGCGGCCGCGGCCATCCGCCCGGCCGTCTCCGGTGCCAGGGTCCTGTCGTTCACCGCATCGCCCTCGCCAGACTCCCGCACTTGCCGATCCCCGTTCGTGATACCACCGCCCGTTCGGCCTGACGGTCTTGATTATCCGCCGAAGTGCAGCGGGAGGTGACGATGCCGGCCATCACGCGCCGCTGGCCGACCACGTGGCCTGGTGACGCGCGCTAACCGATGTCGCGCCGCCGGGTCACGACGACCGGCAGCGCGAAGCAGGCCAGGGCGTACACGGCGAGGATCGCGAAGGCGACAGGCAGCGTCACCTCGCCCAAGGTGCCCGGGGACACTCCGTTGTTGACCTGTCCGAACAGGGTCGTGACGGTGTTGGTGCTGGCGTCCGGCAGCATGTCGTAGACGGTACGCAGCAGCCCGGGCATTTCGGTGGCGTACTGGTCCAGCTGCGACTGCACGACCGTGATCCACAGCAGCAAGGCGGCGAACGCGCCGGTGGCGCTCTTGAGCAACGTGCCGGCCGTCCAGCCTGCGGCGCCCCAGGCCAGGCTGACGATGACCGCGATGCCGAACGCCGCAGCCAGCCGGCCCGCGGTCGGCAGCGGGCTGGCGGCCGGGGAGGCCGATCCGGTCGCGGTGACCGCGATCACCACGCTGGACAGGCCCGCGACCGCGAAGGTCAGGATCACGCTCGTCACCAGGGCGACCGCGATGCCGAGCGCCTGGCCAGCGGAGGTCCGGGCTCGGCCCGGGGCCTGCAGCAGCGAGGTCTTGATCGTCCCGCCAGCCCAGTTGCTCCCGGCGGCCAGCGCCCCGATGAGGAAGAACGCGGCGGTACCGGGCAAGGTGGGGTCGAACCCGATGCTGTTGAGCACGGCCGGGACGTACTGGCCCGGCAAGATCGTGGTCAGGACCTGGGCCGGCGAGGACAAGACGATGGCCCCGGCGCCGGCCCGGTAGAGGACGTACTGCTCGATGTAGCCGTCGATCAGCGTGACCGCGGGCGGGATGAGGACGAACGCCCACATGGCCGGCCACCTGTACATAACCAAAAGCTCGGCCCGCGCCGAGGCCAGCAAGCCGGCCTC